>DASYQG010000332.1:0-21648 GCA_036005825.1 Chitinophagaceae bacterium
AAAAGCGATCGAGTATTGGGGTTCCGGAAGCATCGTAAAGGCTAATAGCAAAGGCGAATTTCACGAAGCTGGTTTATTGCTTCTCGACAACACAAAGGCCCGGACCAGTTTAAAATGGTCACCGGCTATGAATAGTCTTGAGGCGGTAAAAACAACAATAGATTGGTACAAAAAGGTGCATACAAAAACCGGCACGCCTAAAGAAATTACAAGTAAACAAATTACAACATACATGCAGAGTTTATGATCTCGTTTAACAAATCTGCTATAGAAGGCGTATTTACAATTGATAATTTTCACGCAGAAGATATAAGAGGGATTTTTGTGAAAACTTACCATACAGAGAAATTCAAGGAAGCAGGAGTTGAGGAGATTTTTAAAGAAAGTTATTACTCAAGATCTTTTAAAAATGTGATCAGGGGTATGCATTTTCAAACGCCCCCACATGATCATTTAAAAATGGTATATGTAACACAAGGAGAAATAATGGATGTAGTATTGGACCTTCGACGCAACTCGTCTACATTCGGAAAGAGTATTGCTGTTAATTTAAAGGAATTTGGAAGATCTGTTCTTATGCCTAAAGGTTGTGCTCACGGATTCCTTACTCTTACGAATACTGCAACGGTAGTATATGTAGTTAGCTCTGTTTATAACCAGTCAGCCGATACAGGTATTTTATGGAATTCTTTTGGGTTTGATTGGGGGATCTCATCACCTCTAATTTCTGAAAGAGATAGATCTTTTGTTCAACTCTCTCATTTTGATTCACCATTTTTATGAGGCTATTGATTTCAGGTGCATCAGGGTATATCGGTAGTCATCTTTTAAAAAAGATCGATACAAATAAGTACGAGCTATGTATACTTGTGAGAAAGCAGCTCAAAGACACGCCAATAAATTCAGTTGTCATCGAGACAACAAAAACAGAATGGAAAAAACAAATTCAATCTTTCAATCCGGAAGTTGTCTTACATCTTGCTTCTCATCTTACAAGTTCCGATGACGAGTCTCAAATTGACAAATTGATCGATGCTAATATTTCTTTTGGAACTCATTTATTGGATGCTATAAAAGGAACAAGTGTAAACGCCTTTATTAATACGGGTACCTTCGCAGAATATCATATGCGGGATGGCAAAAGGACACCTGCTTACCTTTATGCAGCTACAAAAACTGCTTTTTGTTCAATAATAAATTATTACCAGGCTGTAATCGGTTACAGGGTATTTAATATAATTCCTTACACTGTATATGGTGGTACTCATTCTGCAAAGAAGCTGATCGATTATATTTTTGAATCACTTGACCAAGCAAAGTCTGTGAATATGACTCCCGGCGAACAAGTTTTAGATTTTATTCATATTGACGATGTAGTAGATTTTTACAGAACTCTCCTTTCAAACCTTGGTAGCTTTAGTAATAGTTATAATGAAATTCATATTGGTAGTGGAGATGGGATCACACCAAAAAAAATAGCTGCATTGATGGAGACAATTACTGGAAAAAAAACTAATATAAATTGGGGAGGATTGCCCTACCGCCCAAATGACACAATGTTTTCAGTTGCACCAAAAGAACTATCCGGCCATCAAATTGGCTGGCAACCTTCCTTAACTATTGAAGAGGGTATTCGTTTGTACATAAAAGAAAAACAGTGAGATGAAATTTAGAAACTTAGACTTCAATTCTTTCGAAGAATTACAACGTATCATAAACAAGAATATCTCAAAACAAATAATACCTGGCAAGGATTATATACCGGTAACAGGAAAAGTGCTTGATGAAGAAGATATACTATCTGGCGTGGATGCAATGTTAGATGGATGGCTAACCACTGGGCGGTATGCACAGGAATTTGAAAGAGAATTTGCTCGTTATTTCGGAAGCCGTTTTTCGGTTTTGGTTAACTCCGGTTCGTCCGCAAACCTTACTGCATTTTATGCGCTGACTTCATCCAAATTAGGAGAGAAAGCACTGAAACCCGGCGATGAAATAATTACTGTGGCCGCGGGTTTTCCAACTACGGTGAATCCTCTCATACAATATGGTTGCATTCCTGTGTTTATTGATGTTGAGATTCCTTTCTACAATATAAAAGCAGAATTAATTGAAAATGCGATAAGCAAAAAAACAAAGGCGATCATGATTGCCCATACGCTTGGCAATCCGTTTAATCTTGATATTGTAATGGAGGTTGCAAAAAAGTATGATCTCTGGATTATTGAAGATGATTGCGATTCCTTAGGAGCAACTTATAATGATAAAAAGACTGGAAGTTTTGGTGATATGGCTACTGTTTCTTTTTATCCTGCACATCACATAACTATGGGAGAAGGTGGTGCAGTATTAATAAATAACCCAGTGTTTAAAAAAATTGCAGAAAGCTTTAGAGATTGGGGAAGGGATTGCTGGTGTGAACCCGGCAAGGATAATACATGTGGTAAAAGATTTGAGTGGGAGCTTGGTGAATTACCTTGTGGTTATGATCATAAATATATTTATTCTCATGTTGGATTTAATCTGAAAGCAACGGATCCCCAGGCGGCGATTGGATTAAGTCAATTAAAAAAGGCCGATAGTTTTGTTGAACAGCGAAGAAAAAATTTTGCATCGTTATACCAAAGATTAAAGCCATTTGAATCACATTTTATTTTACCAGAACCGACTCCTCAAAGTAACCCAAGCTGGTTTGGGTTTGTAATTACTATTAGAGAAAATAGTCCGGTTGATAGAAATGATCTTACTAGATACCTTGAGGAAAATAAGATAGGAACCCGTTTACTTTTTGGTGGTAACCTGACCAAACAGCCTGCATATTCCGGAATACAGAAGAGAATTCATGGTGAACTCACCAATACAGACATTGTAATGAACAGATCATTTTGGCTGGGAGTTTGGCCGGGATTAGATGAAACACATTATGATTATATTTCTGATATACTAAGCAATTATTTAAAACGCATATAATGCCGGTTTTTAAAAGCTTAAACAAGAGAATAAAGAAGATAATTCGGAAGTTAGGAGCCGAGGATTATGGTGATATCATTTTCAAAAACAATGAAACTATTCTTACTAATAAGATATATGTTGGAAAAAATTGTTCTTTCGAAGGGACAGAATTTATTCAGCTGGGGGAAAAAATAATTTTTGGCGATGGAACAAAGCTTATTGCAATTTCTTCTTTTGTTTCGTCAATAGCTAAACAAGAATTTAAGCCAATTATAAAAGTAGGTAATAACGTACAAGTAACAGCAAGTCTGCAGGTATATGCCATGAAAGAAATTGTAATTGAAGATAATGTGTTGTTTGCAAGCAATGTATTTATTTCCGACGGCTTTCACGGTTACAACAGAATTGATGTTGCGTATAAAGATCAACCAATTTCCGATCTTGAATCTATACATATAGGGGAGGGCTCCTGGATCGGGCAAAATGTTGTAATAATGCCAGGAGTTTCAGTAGGTAAATTTTCAATTGTTGGCGCTAATAGTGTAATAACAAAGCCTATACCTGCATATAGTATTGCAGCCGGCGTACCAGCAAGGATAATTAAGAGATGGGATTTTGGAAAAAATGAATGGGTAGAGTCAAAAGAGGGATATAAAATTTCAGAAGAATGAATTCACCAACTATCAGTGTTTTAATTCCTTTATATAATGCTGAAAAATTTATAGCACAGGCCATTGAATCTGTGCTCGATCAAACCTTCACCGATTTTGAAATTATTATTGTTGATAATTGTTCCACCGATACCAGTTTTGAAATTGCAAAAAAGTATACAAATGACACCCGGGTAAAAGTTTTTCAGAATAGTGAAAATATCGGGGCGGTGCGCAATTGGAATCAATGTATGTTGTATGCCTGTGGCGAGTATTTGAAATTTCTTTTTGCCGATGATTATTTTAAAATGAATGCCCTGGAAGAATTTATAAAACCATTTGAATCAGATCCTTCAATAAGCCTCGTAATTGGGCCCGCGGAATATTTGCTGGATAATGGATCTTTAATAACATATCCTGTAAAGTTTACTGGATTCAAAAAAGGTATAGAAGTGATCAATGAAACCGTTTTGGGAACTTTGGACCATTTGGGAGAGCCTTCTTGTATAATGTTTAAGAAAAAAAATTTGAATATAGGCTTATTTAATACCCATATGCTTTGGTTGGGAGACATTGATTATTGTTTACGGATCTGTGAAACAGGTAATGTTTTTAGAATAAAGGAGTATTGCATTGTTTTCAGGAAGCATCAACAGCAGGAAACTGCTGATATTATGGGAAGCGGAAAATTTTTCAATGATGAAAGGAATTTTCAGTATTATAATTTTTTTATACGGGAATCTGGATCAAAGGAAAAGTATCCGGCATATTATCATTCTATTTGGAAGAGTATCCGTTTTCACCTGTATAGAACCAGTTATCGTCAGCAAAGAGAGTATCTGAAAATATGGCCAGTGAGACGGTCAGTTCAAATAAGACTTTACCTGTTTTGCCATAATATTTATCGTGCTATAAAAAGATTGAAAAAAAGATTAATAGTATAAATTATGCAACAGCTATTTGACGTTCCAATTTTATTTATTGTTTTTAACAGGCCGGATACCACAGCATTAGTTTTTCAGAGGATCCGGGAGCAGAGACCGGCAAAGCTTTTCGTGGCGGCTGATGGACCGAGAGCATCGAAAGAAGGTGAAAAGGAAAGATGTGAAGCTGTACGAAAGTTAATATTAGATGGTATAGACTGGGAGTGTGATGTTCAAACGAAGTTTTCAGATGTGAATCTTGGATGCGGCCTGGCAGAAAGTAGCGCCATGCTTTGGTTCTTCAATGCAATAGACGAGGGAATCGTATTAGAGGATGACACGCTGCCTGATCTAAGTTTTTTTAATTATTGTCGTGAACTACTTGATCATTTTAGAAATGAGCCAGATATTTTTTTAATCAGTGGGAATAATTTTCAAAATGGTAAACAGAGAGGCGATGGTAGTTATTATTTTTCAACTTACGCGGGGACCTGGGGTTACGCATCGTGGAAAAGAGCCTGGGAAGGTTATGATTTTAGCTTAAAATCTATTGATAGGGAATTATTTGAAAAAATACTTGACGAACAATTTAGTAACGAGGGTGAAAAAAAAACGTGGAGAACCTTTTATGAAAATTTTCATGACGGGAAATATGATACATGGGATTTTCAATTTTTATTGAATAGGTGGAGAAGAAAAGGAAAGGGAATTGCTCCCAATGTCAATTTGATAACGAATATCGGTTTTGGTAACAATGCCACACACTGTGTAAATCCAGATGATCCTGCCGCAAATCTACCTTTAGGATCAATAAATAAGATAACTCATCCCAGTTCAAAAACTATTTGTGACAAAGCTGATAGATACCAACATAAAAAGTTTTTCAAAGCAGAAACAACCGGGGAGCGAAGAATAAGAAAAGTTCTCCAAATACTTAGCGGCAAAAAAGTAAAATTATTTAAGTGAATTTTTTGCTAAGTGTAAGAATAAAACAGAAAATCAATTAAACCTTTCTATAAGATGAAAGCAACACCAATAGTATGGGATGAAAAGCTTGTGATCAAATTTTGGGATTATTATTCTCAATATCCTGAATTATATTTTACTTACCAGTTTGGAAGTAATATTGTTGATGTTTTATCTCAGTATGTAAAACCTGGTGCTGCAATACTTGATTATGGATGCGGAACGGGATTTATTATTAAACATTTTATCAGCAAAGGATTTGAAACTTACGGTGCTGATACGTCATCTCAATCTGTTGAGTTTGTAAACAAACAATATAAAGGCGAACCAAATTTCAAAGGCGCTTATTTATTGGAAGACCTTTTCAAGCTCAACAAAAAATTTGATGTGATCTGTGTTGTTGAAGTTATTGAGCATCTTACTGATGAATTCCTGGTGCCCTTGGTTGAAAATGTAAAAAAACTCGGGAATCCCGGAAGTAAAATAATTTTTACAACTCCTAATAATGAAAGGCTAAATGATTCCGTAGTTTATTGTCCGGTATGTGAGCATACATTTCATCGGTGGCAGCATGTAAGAAGCTGGAACATTCAATCGCTTACTTCATTTATGGAAAAACATGGATTGAAGGTAGACACCTGTTTTGCTACTGACTTCTCGAGTATTCCGCCCGAAGGAATGCTGAAAAAGTTAAAACACTCGGTTCGAAAATTTTTCTATTCATCTCCGCAACCACACCTTGTTGCTATTTGCGGTATCAAGTGATAAAAACCAATTCTTTATTTCAAAAAGAGTTTATTAAATGAAAGTTTTAGTAACAGGTTGTGCAGGATTTATTGGATTTCATATTGCTAAGAAACTGGTTGATGGAAAACATGAGGTTTTTGGCATTGATTGCATGAACGACTATTATGATGTCGATCTTAAAAAGGCAAGACTGCTGGAATTAGGAATAAAAAAAGACAATGCTGGGAAATCGGGTAAAGAATCGCAAAGTAATAAACATTCAAATTTTTGGTTTACAAATATTGATCTGACAAATGAAAAAGGGTTAGGAGATTTCTTTTCTGAGCATCAATTTGATGTAGTATGTAACCTGGCAGCACAGGCTGGTGTTCGTTATAGTATTGTGAATCCAAGAGTTTATGTTGATAATAATATAAAAGGATTTTTTAACCTGCTTGATTGTGTCGCTCATAATAATGTAGAACTATTTGTATATGCGAGCAGCTCGAGTGTATATGGAAATTCGAAGGAAATGCCTTTTCGAATTCAATCGGAAACGAGCAAGCCGGTAAGTTTTTATGCAGCTACTAAAAAGGCAAACGAATTAATGGCTTACACCTACAGTGATCTTTATAAATTAAAAACAATAGGGATAAGATTGTTTACCGTTTATGGGCCTTGGGGAAGACCCGATATGGCCTATTTTGATTTTACAAATAAGATCTTAAAAGGTGAACCTATTTCATTGTATAATCATGGACAGCTTCAACGTGACTTTACTTATATAGATGATATTGTTAATGGGTTTGTAAAAATTATTGAAAGCGGCGGAAAATTTACTGAAGAGAATTATAAAATTTATAATCTTGGAAATCACGACCCGGTTACGTTAGAGCGATTCGTAAAAGCAATTGAAACGGCAATTGAAACGAAAGCTGTGATCAATTATTTGCCGATGCAGCAAGGCGATGTGGAAAGTACCTATGCAGATATTTCTGAAAGCACTAAAGATTTTCAATTTGTGCCATCAACTTCCATTGAAGCTGGTATAAAAAAATTTGTTGACTGGTACCGTAACTATTATAAGATCTAACTATGAAACTATCACATTATAAACGTTTTTTTGAGGATAGGTATCGACTCGAGATCAGTGATTCAGTTCAAAGCACCAACAATGCAGATGATAAGATCATAAAACAAGGAAAGCTTATCGATCATAAAACAGGAAAAGAGTTCAAAATTGTAAATAGTATTCCGCGATTCTTAGATTCGGATAAAAATTACTCTGATAATTTTGGGTTGCAATGGAACAAATTCAAGAAAACACAATTCGATAGTTATACCGGGATTCCTTTATCAGGAAAAAGATTTTGGGAAAATACAAAATGGACCAAAGAAGAACTTAAGGGAAAAGTGATACTCGAAGCCGGTTGCGGTGCAGGACGTTTTACTGAAGTACTTATTTCTACAGGGGCTACTGTTATCAGCTTTGATCTTTCAAATGCCGTTGAAGCTAATTACGAAAACAATAATGATAAAGGTGATCTGCTGATCTTCCAGGGAGATATTTATAATATTCCTTTTCCGGACAATTATTTTGATTATGTGTTTTGTTATGGGGTTTTACAACATACTCCTGATCCGGATGAATCATACAGGCAAATTTTTGATAAACTGAGTCCTGGAGGTAAGATCTCGATCGATTATTATCTAAAATTTTCTTCAGCCACTCCCTGGTCAACACCTAAATATTTTTGGCGGCCAGTAGCAAAGAAAATGGAACCGCAAAAATTACTTCGCATAATTAAGCTGTACATACCAATTTGGCTGCCTTTTGATACCCTGATCAGGAAGATCCCACGTTTTGGTGACAGGATACTCGCCTTTATGAGAGTACCATGCTGGAATTATCTTGACATGGGGTTAAATTATTCTCAACGAAAGCAATGGGCAATACTGGATACATTTGATGCATTGGCCCCGGCTTATGATTATCCGAAAACATTGGATGAAGTAAGCAAAATGATACAAAGTGACCGGAATGATAGAACAGAAGTTTTTTATGGCAGCAATGGAGTTGTTGCAAATGTTACAAAGAAATAAATCATGTGTGGTATAACAGGCTTTGCTGGCATTTACAATAAAGAGCTTTTGAAAAAAATGAATTGTGTGCAGGCTCATCGTGGCCCGGATGACCAGGGGTATTATTTTGATGAAGCTGCAGAAGTGAATATCGCAATGACTCGGTTAGCTATTGTAGATATCCAGGATGGTCACCAACCAATGAGCAGCAATGACGAAGATCTATGGATCGTATTCAATGGAGAAATTTATAATTCAGAAAAATTACGGGCAGACCTAAAAAAAATGGGTCATAGTTTTAGAACTCACCACTCTGATACGGAAGCATTGATATATATGTATAAACAGTATGGTGCATCAATGCTTCAATATCTCAACGGCATGTTTGCATTTGTGATCTATGATAAACAAAAACAAAAGCTTTTTGGTGCAAGAGATCATTATGGCATTAAACCATTTTATTACTCATTAAGCAATGGTAAGTTTGCATTTGCTTCCGAATTAAAATCATTACTAACCCTGCCATGGATCAAAAAAGAATTGGATCACCAGGCAGCTTATGATTATTTTTCTTTCCAGGCGGTTCCTGCACCTTCAACAATCTTTAAATCAATACAAAAATTACCTGCAGCCTCTTATATTGAATATGATTTAAAAACCAAAACTACTAAACACGCAAGTTATTGGTCTCCGAAATTATCTTCTTCAAATATTACAAAGGCAGATTTGCCCGAGTATAAGGGTTTAATAAAACAAAAATTTTTAGAAGCGGTACAAAGGTGGACACTAAGTGATGTTGAAATTGGTTGTTCTTTATCAGGTGGTATTGATTCTTCTGCAATTGTTGCCGCAATGGCTCAGGTTTCTCCTTATAAAATTAAAACATATACTGTAGGATATGTTGATGCGCCTGATATTGATGAAAAGGAAATGGCAAAGAAGGTATCTCAAAAATGGAACACTCATCATCATGAGATAATTGTACGGGCAGATGACTTGCTTACGCATCTTGATAAAATGGTATATTATCTTGATGAACCTTATGCAGGCGGCTTACCATCGTGGTTCGTGTATGAAGCAATGAGCAAAGATGTAAAAGTTGCTATGACTGGAAGTGGCGGTGATGAACTATTTGGTAACTATGGGAAATGGAAATTTTATGAGAATAAACGATCACACTTTTACAGGATACGTCAATTTTTGAAAAATGGGGGTAAGTTGAATCATTTAATAAAATATCCTAACGGGGTTCACCATTATCCGTATTTCACTGACGGTTTTAAGTCTTCAAAAATATTTTCCGGAGATTTTATTAAAAACATACAGCCATCTTCGGCTTATATCCAGCAATTGTGGCCAAAAACATCTGCGAGGGATGCTGTACCTGCTGTTGATACCAAACTGCAATTGCCTGAAGAGTTTTTATTAATGACAGATCGTTTCTCCATGGCTTATGCCATTGAAGCAAGAACACCATTCCTTGATATTGAGTTCTCTGAATTTATTTATTCTATACCTTCTGAATTAAGAACATCTGATCCCAAGCTTAAATATCTTTTTATAGATGCAGTTCGTGATTGGCTGCCAGATGAAGTAGTTTCAGGATCAAAAAAAGGATTTACATTGCCCTTATCGACTTGGCTTAAAAACCAGTTACGTGAAAAAGTGGAATATTTTCTTGGCGAAAAATTTATCAGGGAGCAAAATATTTTCCAACCCAGGATTTATGATGCGATCGCAAAACCATTTTACAGTGGTCAGCGAAATTCTGATTGGGAACTTTGGGAATTATTGATGTTTCAAATGTGGTATAAAAAATTCTTCTGTTAAGACGATACTAGAAATGAAAATTGTACACCTTAGTACATTTACTGCAGAAGGCGGAGCTGGTATTGCTACGCTTCGCATACATAAAAAGCTTCTTGAGAAAGGTATTCACTCCGATCTATTGGTTTACAGATCTTCGGATCGATCATTGCCGAATGTAACTGAAGTAAAAAAAGATTTCATTTATCGTATCAAGGAGTCTTTGTTTTATCGTCTTGATAATTTTTTTTATAGAAAGAAGATCCGACCTGGTGCACACCAATTTTCTTTCAATCGTTTTAAAAGAGTTGATGTTCATGATCATCCATTGATCAAACAAGCCGATATTGTTTGTTTATACTGGGTGGCTGCAAATTTTCTTACGCCTAAGCAGATCGGGAAAATAAATAAACCGATCATTTGGCGACTTTCAGATAAATGGGCTTTTACCGGGGGTTGCCACTATTCTGGTGATTGTATAAAGTATGAAGAGCATTGTGGAAATTGTCCCCAGTTGATCACAAATAAAGAAAAAGATTTCACCTGGTTTGGATTAAAAAGAAAATATGAAGAGTGGAAGGATAAAAATATCACCGTTGTGGCTCCAAGCAATTGGATAGCAGATGCAGCAGGGAGAAGCACAATCTTAAAAGACAAATCGATAATCAGGATTGGCACTGGCGTTGATCACACTATTTTCAGGCCGATCAACAAAGCAGAAGCAAGAGCTGCATTGAACATTCCAACATCTTCAAAAGTTATTTTGTTCGGAGCTAACAATGCATTGGAAAGCACATATAAAGGAGGGATCTTTTTTAGAAAAATGGTTGAGCGGCTTGCAGATAAGGAGTATATTTTTTTGCTATTCGGCTCCGATAAAATGCAGCAAATAGATGTATATAAAAATGTCAGATTCTTAGGAGTATTGAAAGAAGAAAATGATCTATGCTGTGCCTATAATGCGGCCGATATTTTTATATGTCCTTCCACCGAAGATAATCTCCCAAACACGGTACTTGAATCCATGGCATGCGGTACACCGTGTATTGCTTTTCGGGATAGCGGCGGAGTTGTTGATGCAATTGATCACAAAAGGAATGGATATCTGGCAGAATTTAAAAATGTTAATGATTTGATAGGGGGCATAAATTGGATTATCGAAGCTAACAAATCTGGTGTTGTTTCTGAAAATGCAATAAAAAAAATTCTTCAGGATTTCACTTTGGAAAATCAGGTAAACAGTTTAATATCTCTTTATGAATCACTTTTGACTAGCAAAGTTCAAAAAAAGAAAACCACATTATTTTAGATTTATCTGGCGATATAAGGATTTTCAGGAAGTTGCACGATTTCAAATTTGTTTTTTACTAGTTCCTTACAGATTTTTTCAGAAGGCTTTTGCTTGAAAATAATTGTAATAATATTTTTATATGGGTCTATTCCTAATTTGGATCTTATATCTTTTTTCCGGATACCCGCTTTTATTTTTTTAAATAGTATAGAACTACTTTCTGCTTTTTCAAATTCTGTTCCATAAATGTAAACATCATTAAAATAATAAAAAGCAACAGTAGTTAATCCAATACCGAGCGCAACTTTTTCAATTTCACGTTTTGAAACGGTATAAACATAATTCCCAACTGTCTCAAAATTCCCGGTATCAATGTGCAGGTTCTTTTTTCCTATGATTTTCTTTATAAATTGTTTAAAGCCGATCCACAATCGACCTGTTAATGCTCGGGAGAGAATGTCGATTTCGTTGGGTTCAATCAGAATTACCGCATTTTTTGCTACACGGATCATTTCATAAAGTGCAATATATGGCCTGGGAAAGTGATGAAAGGATTCTTTACAAAAGGCAAAATCAAATGTATTGTCAGCAAAACTCAATTTTTCAGCATTTTCTTTTGCATAGTTTGTAATAAGATTGTTTTTCTTTGCGTATTCCAATAAAACAGTTGAAATGTCAACAGGCAGGATATCAAGAGTAGGTTCTATGTTTTTCAGTTTGATCGAATCGAGTCCCAGACGGGCATCACCAACGGTAAGCCATTTGGTTTTGGGATTGTTCTTCAGCAAGGGGGAAAGGGGCTTATACATTCTGTCATGTCTCCAGAAATCCACTGTATCATTTCTCAACCAGGATTTTTGATCATCAGTCAAATCTCCGTTTTTAAGCGCATGATTGTTTTCATGAAGAAGATAACTGGTTTCCTGAAAATTAGCTGTTTGATCCATTGATTTTACAAAAGATTGATGAATAATAATTAACGGAAGCGAATTTAGCATTATTTGCAATATACTTTGATCCTTTACTATGCGTGTTCGAAAAAAGTTTCGCAGAAGGGGCACAGGCCGAAAGTAGTGGCGTCGTTGACAATGACAAAGGGTTTGTTTGGGGTACTGAGCTTTCGTTGCATCTTTCAAACAATTATCACTAAGATTAACTAGAATTCACTTATGAGAATATTTTTTCCGAAGCTTGATTCATTAAGATTTCTTTCATTCTTTTTTGTTTATTGGGACCATTGTGTAAGCTTGTTATTTCCACGGTTTTTTAGTGACGATATTCTTTATTATATGGATCCAATTAAAAGGACTGGTGGACTTGGTGTTCATATGTTTTTTGTAATAAGTGGATTTTTAATCACCTATTTATTAATAGCTGAATTTGAACAAACTGGTAAAATACAGGTTCTGCAATTTTATAAACGAAGAGCTTTGCGTATTTGGCCTTTATATTTTTTTTGCATGATCATGGGAGCGTTACTGCTGCCGAAATTTTTCAGTGCTTTTGTGTATTGCGGAAATATATTTCTTGGTTTAAGTTTTTTAAATAATTATGATGTAATATATTATTTTTATAGATGTAGTAACCCACAGATGGTCATCGCCTGGAGTGTTGCAATTGAAGAACAATTTTATATTTTTTGGCCATTACTTTTTTTGTTGATAATAAAAATGAAGAACTCCTTCAGGTATTTGTCTTGCTTAGCTTTAATCGCAGGAAGTTTGATTTTTATTTATAATACTCATGGGGTTTTCAGAGACTATCATACTTTTAGTAACATGATCTTTTTGATGGCTGGTTGCTTAGGCGCTTTTTATTTTAAAAATAATTTGTCGTCCAAAGCATTGCGAACTATTAATAATAATATTTTCATTATAGTTTTAATTACAGCAGCTGTCCAGGTTTTCAAATTTTATTATTCCTGGGTTCTTGACATAAGTCTTATAGCACTTCCATTTTTGTACCTGGCGATCGTAGTTTATTTCTCATTGTGTAAGAAAGGACCCGCTAATGTTTTCGATAAGTTGGGCAAATACACTTACGGAATGTATTTTTATCACACTTTGACTTTTACAGGAGTTCTTGTTTTATTTGACCTTTTAAGCTTGGAGTACAACCAGAATAACTTTTTAATGACAGCCGTATCCTTACTGACTTTACCATCTACTATTTTAATATCAATTTTATCTTATCGTTTCCTTGAAAGCCCATTTTTAAAGTTGAAACGAAAATTTGCAGTGGTTGAAACAAGATAAACTGGAATGTCAGTATAACCATGTGGAAATAAATGATATGCTTGCATTTTCTCTTCTTTAACCTCATCAATTATGGGTGCCAAAGTTTTTTTAGCTGAATGGGTAAAACCGAAAAGCGAAATACTTTAGGCTGCCTTTCTGCGTTTTATCGGGTGGATTAGAACCCGCAATCACGAAATTCCTTAAATTGTGTAAAATCCAGGTCACATGAAAATCATCCTCTTCGAACTTAACGAAGTTCCGTATAAGGTCATTCATCATTTCTGCAAACTTTATCCAGAATCTAATCTTGCCAAAGTTTTAGCGAAAGGCCGTAAGTATGAGACGTATGCAGAAGATCGGGGTCACCTTTCACCATGGGTTACCTGGCCCACCCTTCATCGTGGAGTAACAAATGAAAAACATTTTATTTCCGATTTCGGACAGGACCTTAGCGAACAGGAAAAGCAATATCCCGCAATTTGGAATATTCTTGCTAAGAAAGGAGTAAAAGTTGGTTTGTTTGGGTCTTTGCATACTTACCCAATGCCAACAGGTATTGAGAGCTTCTCTTTTTATGTGCCGGATACTTTTGCTGCAGGCAGCGAATGTTTCCCGAAAAAACTTGAGACTTTTCAGCAATTTAATCTTGCTATGGCGAGAGAAAGTAGCAGAGTAGTGAGTAATAGAATTCCAGGTAAAGAGGCAATTAACTTTTTGATGAAATTACCGGATATGGGTTTGCGATTCAAGACTGCAACTGATATTGCTTCGCAACTGGTAGAAGAAAGATTGAATAAATGGAAAATTGTACGCAGAAGGACATATCAGTCAATCATTGGTTTTGATATTTTCTACAAACAATTGGAATCACAGAAGCCAGACTTCGTTACTTTTTTTACTAACCATGTTGCCTCATCACAGCATCGGTATTGGGCGGCTGCTTTTCCGGACGATTATGAAAGTTTAAAACTGGGCAGGGAATGGATTGAAACATACAATGGAGAAATAGTATACACCATGAAAAAGGCAGACGAGATGATTGGCCAGCTTGTAAAATTCATAAATAAAAACCCTGAATATTCTTTGTGGATACTTTCCAGTATGGGCCAGCAAGCTGTAGAAGCAAAAGAAATTTATACCGACTTGTTTGTAACCAATGGGAAAAAATTCATGGACAATTTCAATCTTGGTTCTGGTTATTATGAATTAAAACCTTCTATGGTTCCTCAATTCAATGTACAGATACATGTAGATAAGCGAAAGGAATTTGAGAACAAACTCTTAACCTTCCGCATCAATGGTCAAATTATCAATTCACGGCAGAAAGCGGAAGGCTTTTATAGTCTTGATATTGGGTTTCCAAATTTAGATGAAAGCAAAATAAAAATTGAACTAATGGGTCAGCCGATTCCGTTGGAACATTCAGGTATGGAGAATGTAAAAATACAAGACAGGTGTGGTGCTACAGCATATCATATTCCACAGGGTTCACTTATTATTTATGCGCCTGCAAAAGGGCTTAATGGGAATGATGTGGCAACAATTTCAACCGCAGATATTGCTCCAACCGTACTCAAAAATTTTAATGTTTCTGTTCCGTGTTATATGAATAAAGGAATTACTCTTTAAAACTGGGAACCGACCCTGCCGTGTTTTTATTTTAAACAGCAAATGTCAAATATTTGCATCGACACTAGAACACTCCTAAATCAATATGAATTTTCCGAAAATAAGTATTGTTATTCCTTCTTACAACCAGGGTCAGTATTTAGAAGAAACGATTCTTTCCATTGTCAAGCAGCAATATCCTAATCTTGAATTGTTCGTTGTTGATGGTGGCAGCAACGATAATAGTGTCGAGGTCATAAAAAAACATGAGCAGCATATAACATGGTGGGCAAGTGAAAAAGACAACGGTCAAAGCGAAGCAATCAATAAAGGTTTTGCAAGGTCCACGGGTGATATTATAAGTTGGCTTTGCAGTGATGACCTTTACACAACCCTTACCTTGCATAAGGTAGCGGAATCTTTTTCAAACTTGCCTGATACAATAGGATTGCTACACGGGGCGGTACTCCTGTTTAATGATAAAAAAGAAATAGAAACCCAGTTTACATACCTGGCGCCTTGTTATGAAAGCTATTTGAGCGGAATGGTTTTTTCACAGCCTTCAGCATTTTTTAAAAAGAAATATCTGGACAGGGTGGGGTACTTAGATCATAACCTTCATTATGGAATGGACTATGATCTTTTCATGCGACTTTCACTTGTTTCCAATTTTCATCCCATAGAAGACATTTATTCAAAATATCGGTTGCACGATCAAAGTAAATCCGTTGCACAAAACAATAGGTTTATCAAGGACTGGAAAAGATCTTTTGTGAGTTTGTGTAAAAACCTTTCCTGGCATGATGAACTTGAGTTTCTAAAGCAAACTGGTTTGTTTGATGATGAGATTACATACCAGAATGCTTTTTCTTTTCAGCCGGAACAAAATATTGTTTCATCGGTAAACAGAAAAAAAGCACTTTGTTTTCATTTGGGACATGTAGTCAAAGATTTATATTGGATTGGTAAGTTTGTAGATGCAGGAAAATTAATGAAAACAATGCAAAGGAGTTTTCCCATCGAATGGATGAAGGAGGATACCAGGCTAATGGCTGTAATGACAAAATTAAGGCTTCCTCAATTTGCTTTGAATTCATTAAAAAGAATAAAAAGAATCTTACATTGATTTATAATTAAAAAATAGCAGCAATTATGGGTCTTATAAAGTGGCTAAAAAGATAAAAACAAAAAGGAGCAATTTGAACCGGATTGCTTTGCAGTTTTTTAATCTATATTATTCCAATCGAAGGGCTATTTATACTGGAATAAAAAGCATAGCAGCAAAACTTAAAGGCAAACTGCTTGATTTTGATAGCACCAAATCTTAGAACACTTATTTAACGTAGAAAGCTACTTGGGGATTGACCTGAAAGAAAATGAAGGACATCAATCTACTTAATAAAGTGGATGTTTTTCATAAAGGCGACTAGCTTCCTTTCAACAATAATTCTTTAGATAGTATATATTCATTCGAAGTTTTTGGACATATTTTAATCTTGTGGAGATCTTAAATGATATAAATAAGGTGCATAAACCCGGGGCATTTTTTAATAACTATGCCTTTTGTTTGGAAAGAACATGAAATGCTAAACGATTTCAGATGGTATACACCCGCCGGTATTAAACATGTTATGAATAAATGCAATTATAAAGATTGTCGCACTCGAAAAAACACCCGGATATTTTTTATTTGTTGTGCAAATATTCGCGGCATAAGTATATCATAATGTATTACCCAAATTCTATATAGCTAATTTTATTTTACCACCTGTTACCATTTTTCTTATAAACGCATTTGGGCTTCTTTTTCAATATTTTTTACATAAGAACAGGAATTTATTTATTAGTCATACAATTCTTGCTGAGAATTTTAAACCAGGTCTTGTAAAAGAAATATAATGCGAATATTTTTTTCTGTAGTAATACCCGTATATAACAGGAAACATCTTTTAAAACCAGTAATAGATTCAGTTTTGAATCAGGCATATAGTGATTTTGAACTCCTGATTGTTGACGACGGTAGCACAGATAATACCGGGGAGTTTATTGCTAATAATTATAATGACCCGAGGATAAAATATTTTTATAAGGATAATGAAGAAAGGGGCGCGGCAAGAAATTTTGGGTTACAAAAAGCAACAGGAAATTATGCAGTTTTTTTAGATTCTGATGACCTGATGAAAACTAATTATTTGGACACATTATTAGAAATAATAAAGGAAAATCCAGCGCATGATTTTATTGCTGCCAAATACAACTTCTTGTATCCGGATGGAAAAGAAGTTCCTTCTCCTATGCAGTCATTAAAAGAAGGTTTTTACGATTTTAATTTTTTTCTGCGTGGAAATAGTTTATCCTGTAATTTTTGTATCAAACTTTTCGGTTTCAATTATTATAGCTTTCCAACCGGAAGAGAGTTGGCATCAATGGAGGACTGGTTATTTGTTTTACTCAATACACGCAACCAACCTATTTTCATAAAGGATAAGGTTTGTGTTCACATGCAACAGCATGATGATCGATCTATGTTGCAAAATAAAAAGGTTATTGAAGCAAGAAAAAAGGCAACCGACTGGGCGTTGGAAAAATTTGAGTTGGCATCTTCTCAAGTAAAAGAATTGAGAACGTGGACCCATTATTTTTGTGCGGTACATCAATATCTTGATGGTAGTAGGCAACAAGCTATCAAAGAAATTTTAAGCGCAATACGTTTGGGCGGACTGAAGTATAAATTTATAAAAGTTTTTGTCAAAGCTATAATTGGCAGAAAATTAATCAAGAGCTATAAATGAAGCTTACCGGCAATATCCTTGTACTTACGCAATGGAGTTTTAATGACGCCTTGGTACAAACCTACACCCTTCCTTATGTAGAGATATTAAGAGAAACTATTCCGGAGGTTAGAAAGATTTTTGTTGTTACTTCTGAGCAGGAAAAAAAAGCTTTAACACAAAGGGAGATTAATGATATAAACGATCAATGGAAAAGCCGAAATATGGAATTGATTGCTCAGCCTTATAAACGTTTTGGGTGGAAAAAGTTAGTGACCTCTGTTGGACAAATGTTGAAATTATATCGCACTTTAAAAAAGAACAAGGTCGATGTTATTCACTCTTTTTGTACTCCAGCCGGTAGCATAGGGTATTTGTTGTCCATCGTTTCCGGTGCCACTCTTGTTATTGATAGTTATGAACCACATGCTACGGCAATGGTGGAAACAGGTGCATGGAAAAAAGATAGTGTTTCATTTAAATTGCTATTTGGACTTGAAAAAAAGTTGTCCGAGAAAGCATCTTATATTATAGCAACCACGAAAGGAATGAAACAATATGCCGTGGAGAATTATGGAGTCGAATTAAAAAACTTTTTTGTTAAACCAGCCTGTATCAGTTTCGAGGATTTTTATCCCAGGCCAAAAGATGTTGCATTGCTCGAAAAATTTGGGTTAAATGATAAAATAGTATGTGTATATGCTGGAAAATTAGGAGGCACATATCTTAGAGATGAGGTATTTGATTTTGTAAGATCCTGTTATGAATACTGGGGCGATAGTTTTAGATTCCTGATGTTAAGTGAAGAATCGGATGAAATTATTCAAAGCCAGCTTAAGAGGACAGGCATACCTGCAAATATTATCATCAAGCAGTATGTGGTTCATAAAGAAATACCGAGATATCTTTCACTTGGTGATTTTGGGATCAATCCACAAGTTCCGGTACCATCGAAACGTTATGGCTCTCCAATTAAAAACGGGGAATATTTGGCGATGGGTTTACCGATCGTTATTTCTCCTGGTATTTCTGATGACTCTGATATTATTGCTGAAAATGGAATTGGTGTAGTTACAAATTTGCAACAAATAGAAAATATGTCCGCTGCAGTTTGTGACATAGATACTTTACTAAAAAATAATAGTAGAGAAAATTTACAAGAAAAAATTTTTGGTATAGCAAAACAATACCGTTCATTTGATATTGCCCGACGTATTTATCCATTGATCTATGAAAATTAGAAAACCCATTATCCATTTTTGGGTACCATATCCGGTTGGCGTTGCCCCATCACAACGGTTTAGAGTAGAATTGTTTTTACCACAACTTGAAAAGGAAGGATATTCTTATAAGCTATTGACCTTCCTTGATAAAAAAGCATGGGATATACTATATACACCTGGCAACGGTTTTTTAAAAGCATGGGGAACCGTGAAAGGTTTTTTCAGAAGGGTTAATCATCTTTTTCAATCAGGAAAAGCGGATTATATATTTATACATCGCGAAGCAACACCACTTGGTCCGCCAATATTTGAATGGTTGCTTGCAAAAGTTTTCAGGAAGAAGATCATTTTTGAATATGATGACGCTATCTGGATCCCGGGTGGGGAAAAGATTTCATGGATGAAGAAATGGGTGAAGGCAACATGGAAAATAAAATACATTATAAAATGGGCTTATAAAATAGCTGCAGGAAATAATTTCTTGTGCGAGTATGCACGACAATATAACTTTTCCGTTTTTCTTATACCAACAGTTGTTGATACGATGCAAGGACACTTTAAGCAACGGGATCAAAAGGAGGGAAGCAAAATAGTTGTAGGGTGGACAGGCACTCACACTACATTGCATAATCTTGAAGTGATCGAAGGTGTGATCCCAGAATTAAAAAAAGAAATTGACTTTGAGTTTTTAATAATATCAAACAAACCACCACAATGGAATTTTGATTTTATATATAAGCAATGGGATCTGGCTACTGAACAAGATGATCTTTTGAAAATGCATATTGGAATTATGCCATCAAAACAAGGTCCCTGGTTTGAAGGAAAATGTGGGTTCAAATTAATTCAATATCATGCATGTGGAATTCCTGCGATTGCATCTCCAACCCAGGTAAATGCATTGATCACTTTACACAATGACACCGGCTTTATTGCAAATAACAAGGATGAATGGAAAGCCTATTTAAAAAAATTAATTATAAATACTCAACTTCGGTCATCGCTGGGAGCAAATGCGAGAGAACACATTGAAAAAAAATATAGCCTAAACAGTTTGTTTCCTGCTTTTGTCTCTCTCTTTTCTTAACACCAATTCTTGCTTTGGAGGATAGTATAAAATTATCAGGAACGCCGTATAAAATGGCAAGCAAGGTATTTTGTACCTTACCAATGAACCAAAGTTTGAAGTGGAAATGCCAACTGCAAAAGCAAATACTAAAGTAAAAATCAGGCAAAACTGAAGTGTTTCATCAGAAAGAACTCGTTGTATTACCCTGATGGGATTATTTCGAAAAATAACAACAATCGTAAATATTAAAAAAAACAATGATTCAAATGCGGAGATCATTACAATTGGTTTTCTTGCTTCCCACAAATATGGACGGAACAAAGTTACATTAACACCAGCAGGAGCCTGTTGCAGCATACCCATCACGGTCGGATCAAAATCACCAAGTGTATAACCAGATCCATCCTGTTCATTTGAGATCCTATATAAATAGTCTCTTGTAACAAAAGATTTAGAGGCAAGGCTTTCAACATTATATTCTCCAAACATTTCGGCTTCTAATTTTCCGCCTACGACAAAAATTCCGCCAATAGCAGATGCATACAAAAAATAGCGTACGAAAAGGATCAATCTTGTGTCTTTTATTTTATAAGATAAAAGACCAACTCCCCACAGCAAAATAGCGGGCAGAAACGCCATCACTATATAAGACTTGATAATATAAATGATGTATAGAAAAATTAAAGCAAATATTGAATTGGCTATAATTTTTTTGTTTTCATAAAAAATTATATAGAAAAAATGAGTAACCCATCCCATACACGATAATGTGATGGTGTCTTTCATAAAACCGGACCCCCAAAAAATAACACTCGGAATAAACAGAATTGCATATGCTAACTGTTTTGAAAGCCTGGGATATAATTTCGTAAAAACAATGTACAATTTCCAAACACCTGTAAAAGAAATGGCTGCAAAGAGCACAGCTGTGGGCAAATAAGTGGTCATTGTAAATAAACCAATCAGGGCTCCAATCACTGATATTAAATATTCCGGCGTTTTGATACCATACCAGGTAAACTGAGTAGTATAATTATAGACATCTACATCGTATATTTCAGCTCTCCCCGTTATCAACCTTAACCAGGTCCAAAATGAATCACTCATAGAAGAGTTAATGATTTCAGTCTGGTGCCAATAATTAAATGTATCACCACCTTTATAATAATATTGGTAAATGATACCAAGAAGAATTGCTCCAATAATCTTAAAAGTAAAAGCTGGCATGAAATAACGACGCAATGGATGATTCTTTGGGTAATATTTGTTTTTGAAATAAGAGGCAAATAGGAAAACGACAAAAAGGTAAATTGGAAGTAAAATGAAGTCAGTTATAGTGATATA
>DASYQG010000333.1:0-2301 GCA_036005825.1 Chitinophagaceae bacterium
GATAATTCTTCCCATGGGCCCCTCCTGCCTCCCCAAAAGGGAGGTAATTTTTAAATTGTAATTGTTTCACCGATTTTGATCAATAATAGTTCCGCTCCTTTATCTGCAAAAGTTTTTTTAGCTTTTTCATGATCGATCTTAATAAAACCAAAAGTGTCGTAATGTACACCCACAACTGTTTTGCAATCGATCATCCCGGCACATTCTGCAGCATCAGTAGCGCCCATGGTAAAATTGTCGCCGATCGGTAAAACGGCAAAATTTAGTTTTGCCCATTTTGCAATCAATTTCATATCGATTGTCAGGGCTGTATCGCCACTATAATAAAAGCTTCCTTCATTGCTGGTCACGATAAAACCCATTGGGTTGCCTCCATAGCTGCCATCGGGCAAGCCACTTGAATGTTGAGCCACTGTACATTTCACTGTAAACTCACCAAAATTCCATTTGCCGCCGGTATTCATCGGGTGAGTGTGCTTAATGCCGCGATGATTCAACCATTCATGAATTTCCCAGTTGCAAACTACTTTGGCCTGGGAATTTTCAGCAATCGCAATACAATCTGCAATATGATCACTATGGCCATGTGATAAAAGAATAAAATCCGGTTTGATCGAATAAATATCAATATTTTTCGCCAGGTCATTATAAGTAATGAACGGATCGAACAAGATCTTTTTTCCCGATGTTTCTACTATAAAACATGAATGGCCGTAGTAAGTGAGTTTCATATCTCTTTGGTTTGAGGTTCGAGGTTTGAAGTTTGATGCACGTTGAGTGACAAGCGGCTTAAGGAACCACGAACATCGAACCTCAAACTTCAAACAATTCGGGCAAATGTAAGTTTTGTGAGTGAAGAACGGATTGCAACACCTTCTGTAATTCTACTAATTTTGCGGACTATGAGAAACTCAGTTTTTTGGTGGGTACTTATCGGGTTTATGGTTTTGCTTGATCTTTATTTCTTCCAGGCTTTGAAAACGATCACTCAAACCGCAAGTTCAAAAGCAAGACTTATCATTTTTATTTGTTACTGGACAATTTCTATCAGTGCTGTCGTGCTGCTCTTGTTATTGCCTTATATAAATTTTGAGAACAAGTTTTTCCGGAACACTTTATTTGCCCTCATTGCAGGGTTATTTTTTGCAAAGATCGTTGCATCCGCAATTTTTTTAGTTGATGATATTCGCCGCGGAGTGCAGTGGCTTGCTGGCAAAGTATTTTTTTCAAACACTGAAGGAGAGGGGTACCAGGCAGGTGAAAGAATTTCACGTTCTGTTTTTCTCAGTTGGACAGGAATGCTGATCGGTGGCGGTTTGTTCGGATCGCTTATTTATGGGTTTGGAAATAAATATCGTTATCAACTTCGGAGAATACAAATGGCTTTTGAAAAATTGCCATCATCATTTAAAGGATTAAAAGTTGCTCATATATCAGACATTCATTCCGGAAGTTTTAATGATAAGCTTGCAGTGAAAAAAGGGGTGGAGAAAATTTTAAAAGAGAAGCCTGATCTTATTTTGTTTACCGGTGACCTGGTAAATAATCGCAGCGATGAAATGAATGATTTCATTGAAATTTTTAAAGAAGTAAAAGCGCCGATGGGTGTTTATTCAATTTTGGGAAATCATGATTATGGTGATTACACGCAATGGGATTCACCTGGCGAAAAGGTTGCAAATCTTGAAAGATTAAAACAGGTACATAAAGAATTAGGCTGGCAGCTGATGCTTGATGAAAATACACTGCTTGAAAAAAATGGTGAAAAGATCTCCCTGATAGGCGTTCAGAATATTAGCGGCAAAAGGGGGTTTCATAGTTACGGCGACCTGGCAAAAGCGTACAAGGGAGTTGACGAATCTCATTTCAAGATACTGATGAGTCATGATCCATCACATTGGGATTCCGAGGTTAGAAAGAAATACACAGATATTGACCTGATGCTTTCGGGACATACGCATGGTTTTCAGTTTGGCATAGAAATTCCCGGATTTAAATGGAGCCCGGTACAATACGTTTATAAACAATGGGCCGGCCATTATAAAGAAGGAAGCCAGCAATTGTATATAAACAGGGGGTTCGGATTTTTGGCTTATCCGGGTCGGGTTGGTATTTTACCAGAGATCACCATAATTGAGCTGGTTTGATGGATAATTTTGTAAAAAACTAAATAAAGCAGCCTGCACCAGCGTTTTCAGGTCTGCTATTATATCGTTAAACTATCTAAATATTTATAAGTCACAGCTTTTGAATTTATTTGGCCAAATAATAATAAGAGACACCACTGCCGTATGTTGAAAA
>DASYQG010000334.1:0-2052 GCA_036005825.1 Chitinophagaceae bacterium
TTAAAACTTGAGTTATATATTTTTCATTAAAAATCCAGGTTATGAGACCACGATCAATTCTTGCGCCGTTGCTTATTTCGATATTCATTTTCTCATGTGTTAGCAGTAAAAAATATAAGCAATCGCAAACTGATTATGCAAATCTGCAACTTAAACATTCGCAACTTGAAGGTGATCTGAGTAATTGTAACAACGAAAAAGCTAATCTGGCCAAGCAAAAATCAGAATTGGAAAATGAGAAGACAAATCTTACTGGCCGCATCGCAGACATGAACAAGCAGATGGATTTTCTAAAAGAAAATAATACAACTGTACTTAAACATCTCCAGGATCTCTCCGTTATTTCTTCATCACAGGCAGAAAGTATAAGGAAGTCTTTAGATAATCTTGGTGTTAAAGACGCTTACATCATGGATCTGCAAGCGGCAATGGCCCGCAAGGATTCATTGAACATGGCGCTTGTGATGAATTTGAAAGGAGCTATTGGCAATATGAATGATAAAGACATTAATATAAAGGTTGATAAGGGTGTGGTGTATATTGATATTTCTGACAAAATGCTTTTCAAAACTGGTAAATATGAAGTGACGCCACAGGCAAAAGAAGTTTTGGGCAAAGTAGCAATGGTGTTAAAGAATCAACCTGATATAGAGTTTATGGTGGAAGGTCATACAGATAATATTCCTTATCGAAGTGGTGTGTTGCTCGATAATTGGGATCTAAGTGTAAAAAGAGCAACTGCAGTTGTTCGCATTTTGCAAAATCAGTATGGCCTTGATCCGGCGAAAATGGCGGCGGCAGGCCGTGGTGAATACAACCCGCTTATGGATAATAATAGCGATGAGAATAGAGCAGTGAATCGTAGAACAAGAATTGTGATCTTACCACAATTGGATCAGTTCTTCAAACTATTAGAAGCAAAAAAAGCATAATCGATAAGTATAATACCCCGATCGATTCGGGGTTTTTAATTATCACTTAAAAATATTGACCATGAAACATCTAACTGTTTTGAAATTACAAGCTCCATGGGAGACAATAAAAGAAAAAATGAAAGAAAATGACATTCGTCTTACCGATGCGGACCTTGAATATGAACCTGGCCGCGAAGACGAGTTGCTTGAAAGATTAGAGAAATTACAGAACAAGCCCCGTGAACAAATCATTGCATATATTGAAAGCATTTCTTCTAATGAAGATATGGCACGATAAAAACCTGTATTTCGAAGATTGCTGAGCAAAATCATCTTTTTTATTCCTCCAAAGCCCAATTTTTGCCTTCCGGCCCAAGAATTACTTTGCCGGGTATTTTTGATGCTATAATTTCAGTCACCTAAAAACATTAATCATGAAATACAGATTACTATTCGTTACAGCACTTTCATCCCTTTTGCTTTTTTCTTGTGTTAGCAGTAAAAAATTTAAAAAATCGCAGTCAGATTATGCAGAACTGCAAACAAAATATACTTCATTGCAGGGTGATCTCACCGCTTGCAATGATGCCAAAGCAGAACTAACACGCCAAAAAACATCTTTGGAAACCGATAAAGCGAACCTGAATGCCCGAATCGCTGACCTGGATAAGCAGCTCGATTTTTTGAAAACCAATAATACCACAGTATTGAAACAATTGCAGGATCTTTCTGTTGTTTCTTCATCACAAGCGGAGAACATAAAAAAATCATTGGAAAATATCGGCGCCAAAGATGCTTATATCCAGGATCTGCAGGCTGCAATGGCTCGTAAAGATTCTTTGAATCTTGCGTTGGTAATGAATTTGAAAGGAGCCGTTGGCAGTATGGAAGACAAGGATATAAATATTAAAGTGGATAAAGGAGTTGTGTACATTGATATTTCAGACAAATTACTTTTCAAAAGTGGTAAATATGAAGTGTCAAAAGAGGCAAAAACTGTACTGGGCAAAGTGGCTGCTGTGTTAAAAAATCAATCTGATATAGAGTTTATGGTGGAAGGTCATACAGACAACGTGGCTTATCGTAGTGGCGTATTACTTGACAATTGGGATCTAAGTGTAAAAAGAGCAACTTCTGT
>DASYQG010000335.1:0-4895 GCA_036005825.1 Chitinophagaceae bacterium
TTAAATATACTGAGTCCCAATAGGACCACTGTTTAAAAACAAACTTATTTCCAAAATTTAACCTTTCCTGTTTGATGCCAATCGAGTATAAGCCTTTTTGATAATTTGATCCAATAAGGGATATTTGCTGTGTAAATAATAGATTTCTGCAATTTGGGTTTGGCATTCTTGTTTCAGGATTTGATTCTTTGATGAATGCCATTATTAACACTATAATAATTTCCCTGTTAACATTGACTTAGTACAAGATGATTTTCCTTAGATATGTGTCCAAAACAATCCATATAGCGACCTGATACATTAATTTCAGAAAGTTTGAAGTCATTTTTTAAAGCAATGGGTTTCTTTTTCAAGAAAAGGACTTGATAGTAACTTAAAGAATCAAAGTCATAGAAAGGTTTGAAAATAGACTTCCCTTTCTTGTAATTCATTATGCCGATTATCTTATTTCCTTTTAAAATTATGTATGTGATGCTGGTGGTATCCAAATTGTAAAATCGTTTGATATTTGAACTCATGTCATATAGAACTACGTTTGGGGTTAGATAATAAACCATAAGTTGTTCAAGACGACAATTTTTCAGGTTATTGATGTCTTTGAGGCTTGCTTCAATTTCTTTTTTTGTTTTAACATCTCCAGCCTGTATGTTTTGGCTAAGTTTGATCAAAGCATCATTAGATGAACGTTTTGCATCGCTGGAAAATTTTTGATAGGCGTGGTGTTTAGTGTTTCCGGGTTCACAAATATCGTTGACAAAGTAAGGGTTGAAAAATTTTACGATAGCGGAATCATTTTTATTCCCCTTGGGAAAAGAATTAGCTGTTATGGTAGTATCATAGGTATATGTTTTTTGAGTATCCACACGCGGAATTGTATCACTCTTAAATTCTGTTAATGATTGGCCTTTGAATACTACTGCATCTTTTGGTAATTGGTAAAAAAATACAACCCAGATATTAACCATCGTAACTATGGTCAGCACTTTCATCTTGTCGTATTTTCAGGGATGATAGGTTGTATAAGTTACGCATAAGCATAATCCATGTATAGTAAATTTGGATTGTACGAGCAAAGTTGGCTGCGGATCTGCATTCTATTGACACAAATAATGAACAACGGGGCAATTATCTGCGATCAAATGATTTTTTAACGCTGATAGGTCCCTCTCTATCTCGTAAATTATTATATTTGCTCGTCAATCATTATAGCTCGTTGAAAGGGTTTGCAGTGCGTAATTCGAGCGGGAAAGAGATTCGTAAATAGGCAACTTCTTAAAAACCAATTTATTTATTAAATAAACTGAGTCCCAGCGGGATCACACTTATCAAAGCCTCCTCGTATGGAGGCTTTTTTATTACCCGCATTTTAAAGTACGTTTGTAACCACAAGCAGTAAAATGTCCACTTATTTTAAAGATAAAGTTGTAATTGTCACAGGCGGCACAGATGGAATTGGAAAAGCACTTGTCGAAGAATTGATCAAAGAAGGTGCGAAAATTTCTACCTGTGGCAGAAATCATGACAAACTTTATCAATTACAAACACAATTTCCGTCAGCTGATCTTCAAACGATGGTGGCAGATGTCAGCAGCGAAAATGATTGCAGAAGGCTGATTGAACTTACTCAAAAGATATATGGCGGCATTGATGTTCTTATCAATAATGCGGGAATATCAATGCGTGCTGAATTGAAAGATGCTTCTGTGGATGTGATCAAAAAAGTAATGGAGATTAATTTTTTTGGCGTTGTTTACTGTACAAAATATGCTTTGCCTTTCCTAATTGAAAGAAAAGGAACGGTAGTTGGAGTTTCTTCCATTGCCGGCTATCGCGGGTTACCGGGCAGAAGCGGTTATTCTGCTTCAAAACATGCATTGCAGGGTTGGATGGAAGCGATCAGAACAGAATTACTTGAATCCGGAGTAAATGTAATGTGGGTTTGTCCCGGCTTTACTACATCCAATATCAGGAATGCTGCATTAAATAAAGAAGGAGAAGCACAAGGCGAAAGTCCTATGGATGAAGACAAAATGATGACAGCACAAGAGTGTGCCAAAAGAATATTGTCGGCAATTGAAAAAAGGAAAAGGACGGTGGTGATGACATTCCAGGGAAAACAAACCGTGTTCTTGAATAAATTTTTTCCCGGCCTGGCAGATAAAATGGTAAGAAAGTTTTTTTATAAAGAAGGTAAATTGGAAAAATGATTTTAGATATGGATTTACCCTGCCGGAGGACAGAGATTTTAGATTTCAATGGTAAATTCTTTAACTCAATCTTACTTTTGCGAAATTAAAATCCGAGATCTGCGATCAAAATTCTAAAATAGATAATGCCATTACTAACCCTGACCTCTGATATTGGTAACCACGACTACCTTACAGGGGCCATAAAAGCGAGACTACTCAGTATTAACCCGGACTTTCGGTTGATAGATATTTCTCATAACATCGCTCCGTTCAACTACCCACAGGCATCGTATGTTTGCAAAAATGCTATTAAAAATTTTCCTGATTTTACCTACCATATTATCATGGTCAATCTGTTTGACAAAAACCAGGATCATCTGCTACTCGCCTTTCACAACAATCAATATCTTTTTTGCGCTAATAATGGCCTGCTTACAATGATCCTTGAAGAAAAACCCGAGATCGTTATTGGTATTCCGTGGCCAGATGGAAAAATGAAGAACACCCTTCAGTGTGCAGATATTTTTGGGAGTACAATTAATCAGCTTATCAATGGCGAGTCAATTAAAAATATTGGTCCCGATATACCTTATATTGAAAAAAATCCATTAAGGCCTGCTGTTGGCGATGACTGGATCGATGGCCAGATAATCTTCATCGACAATTTTGAAAATGTGATCGTGAATATCACACGTCATGAGTTTGAAGAGCTGCGCAAAGGCCGCGGCTTTAAAATAAATTTTAAAAGAGATGAAGTGATCGATCATATTAGCCAAACTTATGCTGATGTGCCCGAAGGTGAAAAACTAGCGTTATTCAATAGCGCCGGTTATCTTGAGATCGCCATTAATAAAGGCAATGCGGCCGGCCTGCTGGGGCTAAAAGGATTTTCAGAAAAAAATTCTCAGTCAAGACAAATATTACAGAACCAGCTTTTTTATCAAACAGTAAGAATAAATTTTGAATAGCAATGGAAAGATTAGCCGTTGACATGGATGGTGTACTAGCAGATGTGTACGAACAATTTTTCCGATATGATGAAAAAGATTTTGGCAAAAGAAGACCATTGGAAGATGTAATTGGAGTTGAGGAAAGGAAAGCATTTCCTCATATAAACGAATATGTTTATACAAAAGGGTTTTTTAGAACAGCGCCGGTTGTAAAAGATAGCATGGAAATAGTGGCTGAGCTTAATAAAAATTATGAGCTGTTCATTGTTTCTGCAGCAATGGAATTTCCTCAAAGTCTTCCGGAAAAATTAGAATGGCTCAATGAACATTTCAGTTTTTTAGGTTGGCAACAGATCGTTTTTTGTGGAAGCAAGACGATCGTTGATGCAGATATTATGATCGACGATCATTTTAAAAACCTGGATCTTTTTAAAGGAACAACTATCCTTTTCACACAACCCCATAATCAATTAAAAAATGCGGGGCGTCATAAAAGAACTGATTCATGGCAAGAGATCGCTGGTGTTCTTTTATAACCTCTCCATTTCCTGGCAAACCCTTCAAATATTTTAAATATTGTTTTGCCAACCGGAAAGGCGAAATCTTCTGTTGAAACCCTATTTTTGCCCCCATTCCAACCCGATAGCGGGAAAAAAAGGAATAAAATCAAATCTTTATGAATTTCAGGAAAGTAAACAATATTACCGGATGGGTAATATTGCTGATTGCTACTGCTACTTACACACTTACCCGTGAGGCCACTGCAAGTTTTTGGGATTGCGGCGAATTTATTGCCTGTGCAAATGAAATTGGGATTCCCCATCCGCCGGGCTCACCACTTTTTACAATGCTTGGTCGTTTATTTATTCTTGTATTTAGCGGCGGTAATGCTGCAAACGCTGCAAGTTCCGTTAACCTCATGAGTGCTGTAGCCAGTGGATTTTGTATTTTATTTCTTTTCTGGACCATTACTCATTTTGCCCGTAAAATGTTTGTAAACCACGGTGAGAGTCTGACAACACAACAAATTTTTACAGTAATGGCATCAGGTGTTGTTGGTGCATTAGCTTATACTTTCAGTGATACATTTTGGTTCAGCGCTGTTGAAGGTGAGGTTTATGCGCTGTCATCATTCTTTACTGCCCTTATTATCTGGGCCATGCTGAAATGGGAACATGCTTATGAACTGGCAAAAGATGTTGTTGAAAGGAACAGGGCCGATCGTTGGATAGTTTTTATCTTCTTTATGATCGGGCTTTCAATTACCGTTCACCTGCTGAATCTTTTGACAGTGCCGGCCATTGTTATGATCTATTTCTATAAAAAATATACGCCGACTGTTCGTAAATCTATTTTTGCATTCTTGTTCAGTTGCGTATTGACCGGGGCAGTACTTTTTGGGATGGTGTATGCTATTCCGAGAACATCGGCTTTATTTGATCGGATTTTTGTAAATGGATTTGGTCTTCCTTTCTTTACAGGCTTTACTATCTTTTTTATACTTCTTGGAGTTGGCCTCTGGTTCCTGTTGAAAGTGGCAAGGGATAAAGGAATGCCGATGCTCCGGCTGGCTGTTTGGTGTTTTGTTTTTATAATGATAGGTTATTCCACTTATGTTACTACCCTTATTCGTTCCAAAGCAAACCCGGGAATCGACATGAGTAATGTTGATAATCCAATGACACTTGCCTCTTACTTTGCCCGTGAACAATATGGATCTGCTCCTCTGTTATATGGTCGTACTTTCGCTTCACAA
>DASYQG010000336.1:0-2981 GCA_036005825.1 Chitinophagaceae bacterium
CAACGGAAAAGTTTTTTATTCCTGATTTTCCTCCTAATAGTTCGCCGCAAACCCGTGCTGAGCTGGATTATCTTTTGCAGCTACAGGCACAAAGAAGTGAGGAAGATGTCAGAGCCGCTATGTTTTACGCTGGTGTCTATTACAGAACTTCTGTGCATCCCGGAGATATTGATTACAAAAAATTTCAACATAATCTCTTTCACATTGGCAGAAGTATTGGAACCTGGTTCAATGCAGATTCGTTGCCATTAACGGCAGCCCTTGCTGCTAACGTTTGGAAAGATGCAGAATATCTTATCTGGAAGTATAAGAATTATTTTATTCGCATTCGTCCTTATAAATTGGAGCCGGCTTTAAAAAATCTTGAGGAAACAAATTGGGCAGCTTATCCAAGTGGTCATGCAACCAACTCTTATGTGAACGCTTATTTATATTCAGAGCTGCTGCCGGAATTCAGTTCGTTCTTTATAAAAGATGCTTATGATATGGCACATTCAAGAGAAATTATTGGAGTGCATTATCCAAGCGATTCCGAAAGCGGTCGTATGCTTGCCTGGCAATTAGTAAAAAGATTGTTGGCAACAGAAAAATTCAAAAAAGATTTCGAAGCGGCAAAAGAAGAAATAATAAAAGTGAAAAACCAAAAAGGATTTTAAAAAATGAATCATTATTATTTAACATTAAAAAGTAGAGCCATGAAAAAACAAATGAAAGATCCGGGATGTGGTTGTGGTAATGGTAGCGGCTGTTGCACTGGTGCAATGGTTGATTGACACAAACCCAAAAACGATCCCGGAAGTTCCGGGATCGTTTTATTTTTATATTAATTAGCACAGCATGAAAAAGAAGTTATTATTTGTTTGTGTTGAAAACAGTAACCGTTCTCAAATGAGCCAGGCTTTTGCAAAAATAATTGGCAGGGAGAATGTTGAAGCATATAGTGCCGGCTCAAAACCCTCGGGTGTTGTAAATCCAAAAGCGATCACTGCCATGAAAGAGTTGGGTTATGATCTGAGCAAACATGAAAGCAAATCATTAAAGGAAGTTGAACAATTCGCTCCATTTGATGCTGTAGTAACAATGGGCTGTGGTGACGTCTGTCCCTGGATGCCGGCAAAAAAATTTATTGATTGGGAAATTCCGGATCCTAAAAATATGGATCCAGCTGAATTCAATAAAGTAAGGGATCTGATAAAAAATAAAGTGAGGGACCTTTTGTCTTCGATCTAATTCTTTGTTCCAATATACTTCCCGGGTATCGGTGTGTCCTGGCTTTCACTTTGCCAAAGAATAGTAATTACCCACCAGCGTTTCCCATCATACCAAAGTTGAAAACTGTTTATTCCCCGCATAAAAGGTTTCTCATCCTTCATCGTTCTTTTGCTTTCGTATGTGCTGAACACATGAACGATGTTTCCGAATTGCTCAGTCTTTTTACCGATCTCTGTTTCAAAAAATCCATCCTTTTCAAGATAGGGCCCTGAGTTGGTGATATATTCTTCCACTGTCAAAACTCTTCTTGTTGATTCTCCTGTTGGCCGCTTACCAGTTGGGATCATTCTTGCATCGGTAACAAATAATGTTCGCATCCTGTCCCAATTTCTTTTTTGCCCGGCGGGCCCGCTGATTACATCATATACGGCGGCAACAATTGCTTCAGGCGATGAAACATCTTTTGAATCCGCAGGAATGCTGTCTGTAAACCCTCTAGCGTTTATGTTTGTGCAAAACAAACCGATCGTTGCAAGTACTAATATTCTTTTCATGTGGCTAAATTTTGTTCAAGTTAGTAATTGGCTCTGTATTTTCTTCTCCTTTCATAAATCTGGCTTTGGTTTGTTTACTTTGTATAAATTTTTTGATTGAACTCCCCGATCCTTTCTAACCGAACATATATTTTTCTTTTCTCTTTGTTGGGATTGGTCTATATCGCCGGGCTTTTTGTTCCCTTAATGGATAATGATTCGGGGCATCACGCCGACATTGCTTTGCGAATGTATCTTACCGGCGATTACGTTACACTGTATGACCATCGCGGCGATTATATTGATAAACCGCATTTTCTTTTCTGGACCTCGGCGCTTAGCTATCATATTTTTGGCGTCACTTCTTTTGCTTACCGGTTTCCCTCTTTTCTTTTTACCATTCTCGGTACCTATTCCATATTTCGTTTGGGAAAAGAATTATATAGCCATGAGATCGGAAAGCTTGCCTCCTTAATTGCTGCTTCGTCTTTCTGTTATATTCTTGCCAACAACGATGTGCGAATGGATGCGATCCTAACCGCAGCGATTGCCTTTGCAACATGGCAACTGGTAGCTTATGTTCATCATCGAAAATTTATTTTTCTTTTGGGGGCTGCATTGGGAATGGCTATTGGTTTTTGCACAAAAGGGCATGTTGGGTTAGTTACTCCTGTGGCGGGAATTTTCTTTTATATTCTATATAAAAAAGATTGGAGGCTGCTGCTTGATTGGCATTGGCTGATCGTCATTTTCTTTTTTGCAATTTTTATTTCCCCTGTTGTCTATTGTTATTATTTGCAGTTCAATCTCCATCCAGAAAAGATTTCGCAGGGAATAAAAGGAGTGAATGGTGTGAAATATATTTTATGGAGCCACAGTTTTGATCGCATACAAGGAGCAGAGCGATTTGGGGCGGTGGGCAAAGAAGATCATTTCTTTTTCCTGCATACTTTTCTTTGGACATTTGCGCCCTGGTGTTTTGTTGCGTTTATTGCTTTGTTTATCCGGTTAAAAACCTTCTTTGCTGCAGAAGAAGAGTGGTTAAGCACCGGCGTGTTTGTGATGTTAGCCGCTTTGATAAATTTTTCAAATTTTAAATTGCCGCATTATTTGCCGATCCTTGCGCCTGCAACGGCATTAATAGTAGCGCATCTTTTTGTCTATCACTGGAATGATGAGCGATGGAAAAAAGCATTTTATATAATTCAATTATCAACTTCGGTTTTATTGCTTGCT
>DASYQG010000337.1:0-5910 GCA_036005825.1 Chitinophagaceae bacterium
GTTGGCTCGCCGCCTTCAAGGCTCATCACTCGGATCCCCAGCACCTTTTTACCAAAGGATTGTCCATGCATGCTTAACTCGCAAACAAATGGGTAAAGCAACATTGGAATTGAGACAAACACTACGTCAATGCCCAAATTAATGCCCCATAGAGTATTGACTGGGACTTCAAGAACACCATACAAAAATTTCCTCATTCCCCATGCATAAATTACCAGTATAACAATATCAACGAGATAAGCAAGAATTCTTTTATGCAATGGCGCCACTTCAAAATCCAGCGCAAGGTTAAATGGAGTATTGATCTGTATTGCCGGCATACTATAATTGCAAAATACCAAAAAACTACGGGATAAGAAGTCTGCCGCATAAAATAAAAACAGGGAAATACAAGGCATCTTTAAGAAATTACTTCTTAATATTGAAGAACCATTTTGTTATTTATGCGTGAAGCCCTATTCATTAAAAAGAATGCACAGAAGTGGCAGGAATATGAGCATTTCGAAACCAATGATCCTGACGAGATGGCGAGCAGGTTCACTACACTGGTTGATGATCTGGCTTATGCTAAAACATTTTACCCACATAGTAAAGTAACAAGACTCATCAACGGGCTGGCAGTTGCTATTTATCAATCCATCTATCAGAATAAAAAAGAAAAATACTCACGGCTTATTAGTTTTTGGAAAACTGAATTGCCGATGATCATCCGGAAAAATCATAAAACATTTCTTTTCACATTAATCGTGTTTGCCGTTTGTTGCGTCATGGGTATTATATCATCTATGCGTGATTATGAATTTGTAAAGGGAGTCCTGGGAGAAAATTATGTAGCAATGACGGAGGAGAATATTTCAAATGGAGACCCTTTTGGTGTATATAAAACAACCAGCGAAGGAGGATACTTTTCGTCATTTATCGAATTGTTTTATCACAATGTGCAGATCGATTTCCTGATGTTCATTTGTGGCTTGTTCTTTGGCGTCATTACACTCCATTTGTTGTTTAGTAACAGTGTAATGCTCGGTTGTTTTCAATATATGTTTTTTGCAAAAGGGCTTGGTATTAAATCTGTTTTGGTTATTTGGGTTCATGGCACGTTGGAGATCTCGGCCATGATCATTTCTTCAACGGCAGGGTTTATTATTGCAAAGAGTATTTTGTTTCCTGGCTCATATTCGCGACTAAGCTCATTTAAAACCGGCATTAAAGATGCTGTCAAGATCATGATCATTTTTGTACCAATGACTCTTGGTGCTGCTTTTCTTGAAAGTTATATTACTCACCTTATGTCTGAAACCTTTGATAAAGATGGCAAAGGCGGCATGCCGGTATGGGCAAGCCTGTTGATACTCGGTGGTTCACTTTGTTTTGTTGTATGGTATTTTATTATTTACCCAATCCTGGTGGAAAGAAAATTGAAGCGCTTGAATCCATCTGTATCCAAGTCACTTATTATTTGAAAAATAAATTATCATATTATTTCCTTTTAATACTTGCAGGATTATTGTTTTCTTTTAATATCCATGCGCAGGTGAGTACTGATACCACGGAGACTGCCAGTGACGTAGAAGCTGCTGAAGGTGATGATAAACCTGTTGAAGAAGAAGCAACAACTTATTATCCCGACACTTTAAAAAGAGAGTTTCGCTCTATTGTATACGATAGTGTGCAGGCGGTAAATTCTGAAAAGGGGTTTTATTATAAAAGGTATATGGATAGCCTTTTGAGAGCCACCCAATCTAAAGTTCAAAAACCACGGCGCAGTGTTAACCTTAATGGCGCTAATTTTTTTAATTCAATATTTGGTGTCATCTTTTGGATCGTTGCAATAGGATTGTTTGGCTATCTTGTTTACAGGTTGTTTTTAAGCAACTCTTCTTTTCTTTCAAGAAACCGAAAAAATATTGCATCAGATATAGCAGTTGTTGAAGAAGAAAATGCCAACGATCCCAACTCACTTCTTCGAAATGCAATTAGAAGCGGTAACTACCGGCTTGCTGTTCGGTATTTGTACCTGCAGTCATTAAGGCGCTTATCAGAAAAGAAATTTATTGAAATAAATACCAATAAAACTAATTATGAATATGTCACTGAAATAAGGAAACATAAGTTTGCAAATGAGTTTGCTTCGCTTACACTGCAATATGAGTATGTATGGTATGGCGAATACCCTGTTGATGAAAGATTATTTGAGCAAATACAGAATGGCTTCATACAGTTTAATAAAAATCATTTAAGATAATTGAAAAGAAAGGTAACATATAGATTTATTCTTGTGGGTTTAACATGCCTTGTGTTATTCAGTAGTTGCTTTAAATCGAACCAGGGAGTAAGAATTCCAAGATTGGATCCGAAATACGGATACAAGGATAAAGAACCAATGGGGGGATATGTTGCCTATCATTATATCAATTCACTTTTCAATTATGGCGTTACTGATGTTATAAATAAATCTTTTTCCAAGTTGCGTTATGAGATCAATTATGATAAATCGCTTTATATAATTGTGGCGAAAGCAGTTTTCATGAGCACGGATGACCTGGAAAGTATGATGAATTATGTTAGCAACGGGAATACTCTTTTTATAAGCGCAGAATATATTGATGAAAAGCTTATTGATACGCTGGGTGCAAGGATATCATTCGACTTTTCTGGCTTTTTTGCACAAAGTGAGTATGAGATGGAAAAGAAAGATACGTGGCTTTCGTTGGCGCAGGAACCTGCCGCAAATAAGCAGAAGTATGGTTTCTTTTTTGTTCCTTTCAATAACCAGGTGATCTCTTATGACACATCTGCTACGCAGGAATTAGGATATAATGAGGAAAATCAAACTAATTTTATCGCTATTGATCATGGACGGGGAAAATTTATCCTTCATATTGCCCCTGCGGCTTTCAGTAATTATTTTTTATTAACCGGGAACAATAAAGAGTATCTTGAAAAAGCCATTTCCTATTTCAAACCTGAGACCAGTTCAGTTTATTGGGATAATTATTATAGATTGAGAAGAGGCTCTGACGAAGATTTTTCTATCGTCAAATTTTTTAAAAAACATCCTCCGTTATATTATGCTTTCCTGCTGACACTTGCTGCCTTGTTGATCTTTATTGCATTTGCAGGAAAAAGAAGACAGCGATTTGTGCCAGAAAAAATTCCAAATGCAAATGCCACGGTATCATATACGGAAACGATCGGCCGCCTTTACCTTCAGAAAAAAGATAACAGGAATATTGCTTTGAAGATGTTTACTTATTTCCTTGAACAGGTAAGAAATAATTATTACCTGAACACCCAAAGTCTGAATAATGAATTCTCTGAAGCGTTATCAAGAAAAAGTGGTGTGCCTGAAACACGAGTGAAATATCTTTTACAATTGATGGATGATACCGACCAGTCAGATAACATAAGTGATATGCGGTTACTCGAATTACACAATCTTATACAAGAGTATTTTAAAAAATGAATTATGGAAGAAACAGTTTTTCAGCAAAGAACGGATCTGACAAAGTTGAATGAAGCCGTAAATGCAATTCGCGACACAATAGGCAAAGTGATCGTTGGACAACATAAAATGGTTGACCTTATGATCGCCGGCCTGTTATCAGATGGTCATATTTTGATAGAAGGTGTACCCGGTGTTGCAAAAACTTTAAGTGCAAAACTGCTTGCAAAGATCATTGATGTAAATTTTTCAAGGATACAATTTACCCCCGACCTAATGCCTTCTGATGTGTTAGGGACTTCGGTGTTCAATCCAGGTGAAGGAAGTTTTCAATTTAAAGCCGGACCTGTTTTCAGCAATATTGTTTTGATAGATGAGATAAACCGTGCCCCCGCAAAAACACAGGCAGCTTTATTTGAAGTAATGGAAGAGAGACAAGTAACAATTGACGGGCATACATATTTTATGAAGCCGCCATTTCTGGTTTTGGCTACACAAAACCCGGTTGAACAGGAGGGTACCTATCGTTTGCCGGAAGCACAACTCGATCGTTTTCTTTTTAAGATCGATATTCACTATCCTTCCTTGCAGGAAGAAGTAACGATACTTGAAAGGCAGCATCATTTAAATCAAAAAGATCTTTTAAAGGATGTCCCGAAGGTATTATCCGCCGCAGATATTGAAGCTTATCGAAATACTATTATGCAAATAAATGTGGAGACGAAGCTGATGGAGTTCATTGCTAAAATTGTAAATGAAACAAGAAATAATCCTTCACTTTATTTAGGTGCGTCACCAAGAGCATCACTTAATATTTTAAAAGCAGCCAAATCAATGGGCGCCATCAAGGGTCGGGATTTTATTACGCCGGAAGATATCATTGAAGTGGCGCCCCATGTGATGAGACATCGTATTATTCTATCCCCGGAAAAAGAAATGGAAGGAATAACTGCTGATGAGCTGATCGAAAAAATTATTAAGTCAATTGAAATTCCGCGTTAAGCATGTTGCTTTTTCTTTTAATACTTGCGGGTGGAGCACTATGGTTGATCGCCAATTTTTGGCTAAAGGCCTTATTTTTTAATACTCGTTTTTTTTGGACCTGCGGTGTGATCGTTATTTTGTTTCTTACTTCATTTTTCTATCCAATACTCTTTGAGCCCGTCAAAGTGATCTTTGCTGTTTTTTTATTGTTGCTTATAACGGATGCTATGTTCCTGTTTGCGTTCCGGGGCAAGCCCATTGCTAACAGGGTGATTGCAGAACGATTAAGCAATGGCGATAAGAACCCTGTTGTTTTGCAAGTAAGAAATGCATATCCTTTTACAGTGAAAATGCGGGTAATTGATGAATTACCCGAGCAGTTTCAATCAAGAAATAATTTTTTTGAAGCAACATTTAAAGCCGGGCAAGAAAAGAAATTTAATTTTTTTCTAAGACCAGTTGAAAGAGGGGAGTACCGTTTCGGCGACCTGATCATTTATGTTAGTTCATTACTTGGGTTTATCAGCCGCAGATTTAATTCAGAGGCTGCGCAAATGACCCCTGTGTATCCTTCTTTTTTTCAAATGAGAAAATATGATCTTATAGCACGAGATGCACAAACAAATGAAGCAGGAACTAAAAAATTAAGAAAGCTTGGTCTCAGTCTTGAATTTGAACATGTGAAGGAATATACAAGGGGCGATGATATACGGATCATTAACTGGAAAGCTACGGCAAGAAAAGGTGGCCTGATGGTGAATAATTATTTAGATGAAAGATCGCAACAGGTTTTTTGTATTGTTGATAAAGGCCGGCTGATGAAAATGCCTTTTGATAAACTCTCATTATTGGATTATGCAATCAATGCGTCCCTGGTAATGTGCAATGTAAGTTTGCGCCGTCATGATCGTTTTGGGCTTATCACATTTGCCGAAAAGATCGGCACTATTCTTCCTGCTGATAAGAAAGCTACACAATTGCAAAATGTTTTGCAGATACTCTATAATCAAACAACAAGATTTTTAGAAAGTGATTTTGAAATGTTGTACAAACAAGTTAGGGCAAACGTTCGGCACAGGAGTTTGTTGATCTTGTTTACAAATTTTGAATCTTTCGGAGGAATGCAACGTCAATTGCCATACCTGCGCATGATCGCAAAATATCATTTGTTGCTGGTTGTTTTTTTCGAGAACACCGAGTTAAAAGACCTGTCAGCCAAAAAAGCAAAAGATATAGAAGGAGTGTATGTAAAAACGGTTGCTGAAAAATTTATGTATGAAAAGAAAATGATAGTGAAAGAACTTCAAAATCACGGTATACTTTCTATTCTTACTACACCTGAAAATCTTACTGTAAATACCGTGAATAAATATCTTGAATTGAAAGCAAGACAAGCAATATAGATTTGATGTTTGAAGTTTATGGTTTGAGGTTTTTTAAAATTGGAGGTTCCTTCTTTTACCTCGAACTTCGAACATCAA
>DASYQG010000338.1:0-1716 GCA_036005825.1 Chitinophagaceae bacterium
TGATATGAAGCGATTGAATAAAAAATATGGGATGGTGACGGCCTGCGTAGGTGGTGGTCAAGGAATTGCCGGAATTATTGAGAACCTGTAGTTTTCTGTATTTAGCTTCAAACTTGCCCATGTAGTTTTCCCATTTTCTTCGCAGGAAAAGAATTTGCCTTTCATTCAGACATCCTTAAACCATTTTATAACTTTAAAGTCAACATTGGCACTACCAACCAAAACACTTGTTATGGATAGAAGAGAATTTGTAACTGCAAAGAAAAAAATTGCGCCAGTCAGGACGAATGAAACAAAAGAGACTGTCCGCACTTTTTCCGGTCTTACTCCTTATACTGGTCCATGGACTTCAAATGAAGTAATTCATCTCCTTAAAAGAACAATGTTTGGCTCAACGCCGGATGATATCAATTTTTTTCTTGGCCTTGGTATGAACCAATCGGTCGATACATTATTAACGGTATCAGCGACACCACCAGCACCGCCGGTAAAAAATTATAATAACACTAATATTCCTGCTACCGATCCTGATTATAATATACCAATGGGACAAACGTGGGTTACTATTAATACCACCGATGCAGATGGACAAAGAAGAAACTCATTAAAAGCATGGTGGATGGGATTGATGATAAACCAGGAAAGAAACATAAGAGAAAAAATGACACTTTTCTGGGCTAATCATTTTTCTACTGAAACAAATGACCTGGGGCGGATGATCTGGGCTTATAATAATAATGCCCTTTGCCGGAAAAATGCTCTTGGAAACTTTAAACAGTTTGTAAGAGATATGACACTAGATGTAGCGATGCTTCGCTACCTGAATGGTTATTTGAACATCAGTACGGCGCCAGATGAAAATTATGGCCGTGAAATGCAGGAGTTATTTACACTCGGAAAAGAAAATAATCCAAACTATACTGAAGATGATGTAAAAAAAGCAGCAAGAGTTTTAACGGGATGGAAAATAAATGCGAATACAAATACTTATAGTTTCACGGCCTCACAGCATGATACGACGAGTAAACAGTTCTCTTCATTTTATAATAATACAATCATTACAGGAAGAAGCGGTGCCACAGCAGGAGATCTTGAACTTACTGATCTTGTCAATATGATTTTTTCAAAGAGTACAGAAGTATCAAGGTTTATTGTGAAAAAACTGTATCGCTATTTTGTTTATTATAAAATTGATACCGCCACTGAAACAAATGTCATCGATCCTTTATCGCAAATACTAGTTTCGAATAACTGGGAAATAAAACCAGTTCTTTCTGCCTTATTTAAAAGCGAACATTTCATTGATACAGTGAACCAGGGCTGCTATATAAAATCACCGGTTGACCTGGTGGTTTCTGTATGCAGGGAGTTTGGAATTGTATTTCCTAATGCAAGCGATTATGTAAATGCATATAACATGTGGAGCTTTATGCAAAGCTATGCAGCATTGTTGCAGCAAAATATCGGCGATCCACCGAATGTTGCTGGTTGGGCAGCCTTTTACCAGGCGCCGCAGTTTCATGAAACATGGATAAATGCGGATACCTATCCAAGAAGAAATCTTTTTACAGACACAATGATCGGCCCCGGCTATACAAGAAGCGGTCAGAAAATAATTATCGACCCGATTGCTTTTACAAAAAAACTTTCCAACCCATCCGATCCTAATGTTTTGATGAATGATGCGCTACGAATTTTATTCCGCATCGATCTTTC
>DASYQG010000339.1:0-5201 GCA_036005825.1 Chitinophagaceae bacterium
GCTTTTACTGCAAATGATAAAATGAATTGAGTGCCGTTGATCAACGCTAATCCTTCTTTGGGACCAAGAGAAATGGATTTGATCTTTTCTTTTTGAAAAATCTCTGAAGTATTTTTTCTTTCGCCTTTATAATAACATTCACCCAAACCGATCAATGGTAAAAACAGGTGAGCAAGTGGCGCCAAGTCACCACTTGCTCCTACGCTACCTTTTTCAGGAACAACCGGTATCACATTATTTTCAATATGCCATAGTATTCTTTCAATAGTTGATAACTGTACGCCACTGAAGCCTTGCGACAACGCATGTACCTTTGTTATCAGCATGAGCTTCGCAACTTCAACCGGAATTGGGTCTCCTACTCCTACACTATGGCTTTGCAGAATTTTGTACTGCAGCGTTGCTGTATCTTCTTCAGAAATTTTTGTGTTAGCTAAAATGCCAAAGCCTGTGTTGATACCATAAACAGTTTTATTGTTGTCTACGATCTGTTTTACATGATCATGTGATTCCTGTATTTTTTTTGAGGCTTCAGCATTAATTATACCCTTTAGTTTTCCATTTGCAAGAGCAATTGCATTTCCAATCGATAGCTTATCAATCCCGTAGTTAAATTTTTGAGACATAGCAGGCAAAACTAAGAGTTAAAAAAGAAAAGAAGGTCAAAATTGCAATTGTTCTTAATGATAATTTAATACGTACTACCATTTTAATGGTATTGGAAAAATGAATAAGTAGTCTGAAATTTGAAGACATGTTTTCTTTTCCAGGATAAACTTCCGGTCTGATCCTTCTCCCTTTAGATTACATAATGTTTTATAAGTGAAATGCATTTTGCCCCTGACTTCTTTCTTATTAATGTTCTTTTCAAACAATAATTACAATGAAAAATTTAAAAGCTAAAGTTGAAAGAAAATCTAAAGGTGGTGTTCCGCATCGTATATACGATGTAGAATCAAAGACTAAAAAAGGAGCGCCACGGAATGTTGCACAAGATGTTTTAAAAAAGATTGCACCCGATCTTAAAATCAATCCCGATCTGTCGCAATTAAAATTTCATGAAATAAAGGAAAGTATACTCGGGAAACATGTTTTGTTTCAGCAACAACAGGAAGGCAAGCCTATTTCAGGCGCATGGGTAAGAGTTGATATTGACAAAGAGGGAAAAGTGTACAATATTCAAAACGACCTGGTGCCTGAAACTGTTATACAGAAAGCAGGAAGAATGAAGGCCAAAAAAAGCAAGGCCGCTCCCAAACAATTAACTGTTGATGAAGCAAAAAAAATTGCTCTCGCTGCATCAAAAGTTACCGGCAAAGTTGATGCAGAAGTGACCGATACAGAATTGACATGGTATTCTAATAATGGTATACCTACCCTATCATGGAAAGTTGTGGTTTCAATAAAAAAACCTGTTGCCGAATGGAAGTTTTACATTGATGCATTAACAAAAGTGATCATCAAAAAAATAAACTTGCTTAAAAGTGCCAATGGATCAGGACGAGTGTTTGATCCAAACCCGGTAATTAAACTGAATGGTGTAATGCTGAAAGAAAAATCCACGATACCCGATGAAGCCTATGTAGAAGTCGTGTTGAAAGGTTTAAGCAATAGCGGAAACCTTGATGGCCCTTTTGTAACTACAAAAAAAACCAGGGAAAGAATTAAACGTAAAAACCTGAAGTTTCTTTTTAAAAAAGAAGACAGGGCATTTAAAGAAGTAATGGCGTACTATCATATTGATAAGATGCAACGATATATCCAGGAACTTGGATTCGATAATGTACTAAATAAGCCGATAGCCGTAAATATTGACGGTGTAAAAGAAGATAACTCATATTATATACCATCATCAAAGTCGTTATTATTCGGTACCGGGGGTATTGATGATGCGGAAGACGCGGAGATCATTATTCATGAATATGGACATGCTATACAAGATAGCATCGTCCCGGGTTTTGGCCCTGAGGGTGAGGCCCGTGCTATGGGAGAAGGATTCGGAGATTATCTTGCTGCAAGTTTTTTTTCCAATAATAAACCTGCTAGTTTCAGACCAACCTTTGGCAGTTGGGATGGTCATTTCTCAGGAAGCGGTACGCCAAAAAGTGTAAGAAGGCTTGACAGTAAAAAAAAGTATCCAAAAGATATGCAGTATGAAGAACATGAAGATGGCGAAATATGGTCATCCTGCCTCTGGCAAATAAGGACAGCGCTTGGTGGTAAGCAAACAGATAAGCTTGTTATTGCTCATCATTTTTTATTAACACCAAAAGCAACGTTTGCAGATGCAGCAAACGCATTAATAGCAACGGATAAAAACCTGAATAAGGGAGCAAATGAAACAATGATCCGGGATGTGTTTGTGCAAAGAGGCATCCTGAAAAAGAAAAATAAATAATAGAAGTAGTTCCGCCAAACCAAATCATTAACTGTTCAAAAGTATTTTATGGCAAAAAAGCCTGCTGATGACGGTGGCTATAATCCCACTTTTCTTGGTCAAAACTTCAGGATCAAATTTCCCGTATTAAATGATGATCAGAAAAATGATCTTTTGAAATTCCAGAGCAACAAGTTCAGGCTTGACTATATTCATTATACTTCAGTAATGAGTAAAAGCAGACGCCTTGCTTTTTTTACAGCAGTAAATATAGATGGTGATACCTGGCAGGATAATTCGAGAAAAGGTGATTGGGGGGATGATCCTCGAATTGCTGCAACTGATCAACTTGGTCGTACGTTATATAGCGCAAAGAAAAGTGATTTTGATAAGGGTCATCTTGTACGTAGAGAAGATCCTGAATGGGGTGATAAAAATCTAAGTATAAAAGCCGGAGAGAATACTTTTTGGTTTCCTAATGCTGCCCCCCAGCATCAAAAATTGAATAGGAAAATCTGGGCCGAGCTTGAAGCAAATATTCTTCATTTAGGTGCAGACGAACAAAATCTGAAAGTAAATGTATTTACCGGGCCGGTATTAGTTGAAACCGATGGAACATTTGTAACAAAGGTTGCAGGTAAAGATATCCAGATACCAAATTTGTTTTGGAAAATAGTAGTATGGACAAAGAGCAATGGTAAGGCTTATGCAGTTGGTTTTTTAATGAGCCAGGAAAAATTTTTAATAGAGGGTGGAATAATAAAGAAGCCATTAGTAATTAATAAGAAAAAACTGGGTAAGCTTAAGGATGAAGATATTTTTGAACACCTCGAATTTAAAGACGGTAAAACATACCAGGTAAAAATTGAAAAAATAGAAAAGTTAACCGGATTAAAATTTGATTGGCAGGGAGTAGTTCGACCATTTAAGAAAGTAGAAGCAGCTCCAATAAGTGGCACCACACTTCCTCCTTCCAAGAAACAGGTCGCACAGTCCGGCATGAAAAGAACTATGCGTCTTAAAGGATTGACATTATAAATTAAAAGATTTAAAATTGAAAGCCCTGCAAATGTTACAGGGCTTTGCCGCTGACAGTGATCCGGATTGGATTCAAACCAATGACCTTCCCGCATAGCGGGATGCTCTATTCCCTGTGGGCAATAAGTTCTTCAATTCTCTTTTTGTTCTTCCATGATTTGATTTCTTTTTCACGTCTCATGGCTTGTTCTTTCGTTTCACATACTTCTATATAAAATAAGTTCCAATCCTTTGTAAGACCGGTATATCCTTTATGATTTGAAAGGTGCTTTTTAATTCGTTGCTCTATGGGTAAAGAGGTAAAACCTACATAGTACCGGTCAAGTTTGTTAGAGTAGAGTATATAAACAGAAAATGACATAAAAAAAGCGAAGCTAATGCTTCGCTTTGTGATCCGGATTGGATTCAAACCAATGACCTATTGCTTAGAAGGCAATTGCTCTATTCAACTGAGCTACCGGACCGAAATAAGAACTTCATTTTTTTACTCACCCAATGACCTTCCCGATTAGAATCGGGATGCTCTATTCAACTGAGCTACCGGACCGAAATAAGAACTTCATTTTTTTACTCACCCAATGACCTTCCCAATTAGAATCGGGATGCTCTATTCAACTGAGCTAGCGAACCATTTTTTTAGAATGGCGGCAAAAATAAGTTTTTTATGTTTGTGCCCCAAAGCAAATCACTAATGGATGTAAAAATAGAACCACATTGGAAGGAAATTCTCAGATCAGAATTCGATAAACCCTATTTTCAGCAGATCGTCCTGCACTTAAAAACAGAAAAAACACAAAACAAGATCATTTATCCTCCCGGTTCACAAATTTTTAATGCTTTTGATACTACGCCCATCGATAAAGTAAAAGTGGTTATTCTTGGACAAGACCCTTACCACGGCCCGGGACAGGCACATGGCTTATGCTTTTCGGTGCAAAACGGCGTCCAACCGCCACCGTCATTGGTAAATATTTTTAAAGAGCTGAATGAAGATGTTGGTGTACCTATTCCCAATCATGGTAACCTTACACATTGGGCTGAACAAGGAGTATTTTTATTAAATGCATCACTTACTGTTCGTGCCAGTGAGCCCATGAGTCATTCAAAGATCGGCTGGGCAGAGTTTACAGATACAGTGATCAAAAAAATATCTGAAGAAAAAAAACATGTGGTTTTCCTGTTATGGGGAAAATTTGCACAAGAAAAAAGAGTTTTAATTGATGAAAGTAAACATTTGATCCTGCGTGCTGCACATCCCTCGCCTCTCTCTGCACATGCAGGCTTTTTTGGTTGTAAGCATTTTTCAAAAGCAAATGAATACTTAATTAGAAATGGCATTGACCCTATCAACTGGAGACTTTAACTCAAAATTCAAAAGTTAAAAGTCAAAAAAAAATAAATACTTTATAAGGTCTCTTAGTATTTACTTTTGAATTTTAAATTTTTACTTTGCCACATGATAATTCCTCCATCATTAAAATTAGAAACTGACAAAGTAATACTTCGTCCAATGCAACATGAGGACATTTCATCTTTTGCACGAATAACAAATGATGCATCTGTCTGGAGATATTTTACTTTTTTATTAAATAACTCAGCAGAACTTCAACGATGGATAGAAACAGCTTTGAAAGAAAGAGAAGAAGGAAAAAGAATTCCTTTTACCATAATTGAAAAAGCCACCAGTGATGTTTGTGGAAGCACAAGCCTTGGCAGCATTTCTTATTACGATAAACGAATTGAGATTGGATGGAGCTGGCTCGCTAAACATTACCAGGGAACGGGA
>DASYQG010000340.1:0-3919 GCA_036005825.1 Chitinophagaceae bacterium
CCACTTTCGATGGCTTTCCTGCTACAATTACTTCCTTTATTTCGCCTGTTTTTGATACAGCGCTTTTTGTAAGAGCTCCTGTTACTACTACTTCTTGCAGATCAGAATTAGTTGCAATTGTTTTTGTTAATGGCTTTCCGATAACCGTTACTTCTTTTATTTCACCAGTTGTCGATACAACTTTTTGCAGAGGCATTACCGTTACAACCACTTCCTCCAATTCAGCTTCTGTTGCCAGAACAGATTTTATAGATCTATCTTCAGCTATCTTGATTTCTTCATTCTCAATCGGTTCAATCGCAACTTCTTTGAAGCCACATCTCTCTTCAAATGCTTTTTTTTCAGACTGCAAAGTGAGAGCATAAGTTTCCGTTTTTCCATTTTTCAACGTAACTGTTGCAATGTTGTTTTTTACCGTAACTGTACTTATTTCAGGATTAGAAGCTTTGATATTTTTTTCTATTTCAACTTTTGTCGGGCTGATAATTTCACCATAAAGATTTTCATAATAATCGGGCCTTTCATTCCATTCAGTAAGTAAAAGACGTTTCACTTCCTTTTTGTCTTTGCCTTTTATTACCACCATGCAATTGCCTTTGTTGTCTTTGATATCGATATAATAACCTTTACTGTTGGGTGTATTCACATCTGGAATTGTATCGGTGAGAATTACTACCTGCTTATTTGTTTTTGCATTTGTTGAATCATTATTAAATGAATTTCTGAATGCAAGGAGAATGATCGCAAGTACAGGGAACAGGAAGAGGAAGCGGCCCACCTGCAGTTTGGCACTTTTTGTTTTGTTCATCATGGCTATACGTTTTTTTAATGAAGAAAAATTGAATTGAGTTGCTATACTATATTGACTGTTACCTATCACTTTCAACAACAGGTATTGATATTCTTTTTTATCGATGCCATTTTGTACAACCTTATTATCGGCAATAAACTCCAGGTTCTGACGGATAGATCTTTTCAGCAACCATGCAAATGGATTATACCAGTTTAAAAGGCAAAGCAATTCGCCCCAAATAATATCCATGCTGTGTTTTTGCTTAACATGAATAAATTCATGTTTAATAATTTCCCGAAGTTCTTCTTCACTATGGAGATGTTTGTTTATGAAGATGGAATTACCAAATGAAAAGGGAATGATGTTTTCATTTACCTGGTAAATGGTCAACCCGTTTTCTGCAAACGGTATTGCTTTTTGCCTCATTCTGTTAAAAGAAATAAACTGGATAATAAGTCTGACAAAAAGAAATACAGCTCCCGACATCATTATTATTATCAATATGTTTCCGGACGAAAGGTTCAAACTTCCGCTATTATCATGCATGTCTTGCAGGGCAGTACCTTCATTAATAACCGGCACCCAGTTAATAATGCGAACGTCGGACCACTCATTACTTTCTAAAATGGGAGTGATGTTGATAAAAGGGATAAGGAAAGCAAGTATGGTATAACCTAAAAGGTACCAGCGGTTCCAATTATAAAAAGTGAGCCGGCGTAAAACCAGTTGATAAAAGAGATGAACTGCCGCTAATGCAACAGATAGTTTTAGAATGTAAAAAAATATTGAGGGCATTGCAATGGTTTTAGATTATTCTTTATTTCCTTTTTCAATCATTGTAATAATTTCTTTCAATTCTTTTGCTGAAAGTTTTTTTTGTTCAACAAAAAAATTCACCAGCTCTTTATAAGAATTATCAAAGTATTCTTTTACCACTTTACCCATGAATTTCTTTTTATACTCTGCCTCCGTTACAGCTGGCTTATACAAATAAGCATTACCAACCAAGCGGCTGGTGAGATAACCTTTCTTTTCTAAATTTTTGATCGTTGAAGCAACAGTTGTATACGGAATGTTCTCATCAAGATGCTCCATAAAGGATTTTACATTTCCTTCTCCTGTTCTCCATATAGCTTGCATGGTTTCTTCTTCAACATGTGTAAGGGGTTCCATATCTACGAAATTTTCGTAAAGCTACGGAGATTTCGTAATAGGCCAAATTTATTTTTTGCTTTTTGTAAAAATTAACAAATAGGTACTTTACTATTTGTTTGAAAATATCACTGTTGTATTTCCTTCAAACAGGTCGTGAATGGATGTTTCTTCTTTCAGACCGATCGATTTTAATTCTTCTGCGAAATTTTTCCGGCTGATAATGGCTGCTTTGTTTTCCTGTAAATAAGTTTTTAAGGAATCAAGATTTTTAAAAACAGGAACTCTGTCGGGTAAATAATAAGTGTAGGAGGGATGAAAGATCTGGTAGCTTACTATATGATCGTATTTTTTTACCATGTCAATTGTTTTTGACATTGGATTTTGTTTATAGATGGCAGGATAAAGCCAATTGAACATAAGAACATGAAACAAAGAATATAAAATAAAGGAACTGATGACTGCTTTTCTGAAATCCTTTTTAAGCATAAAATAAAATGCAATGATCGCTGCTGCAGAAAGAATTAAAAGAAATCCAGCAAGATTTTCCATGCCTGTTGTATTTACTTCTTTTTTTATTCCGAGATATGCAGCAACTGGCAAAGCAATATTTATGATCAAAAGAATTATAAATGGATAGAGCCGGGCCTTGTTTTCTTCCCATGCCTTATTTATAAAATGACCAAGCAGGATAGCAACAAAAGCATAGCAGGGCATTGCATAGTTTGGAAGTTTGGTACTGCTGATACTGTAAAACACCACAAAAATCCCAACAACAGAAAGTGCAAGTCTTAAAAAAGAATTACTGAAAGTGATTTTAAATTTTTTAAATGATTCTCCTATAAAAATAGATGCCGGCAATAGTCCTAATAAAATAATTATCGGAACAATTATAAAAGGTCCTCCATGACCTTCCATTGGTTCAGAAAAGCGGCCTAAGTTATGTTGTAGAAAAAACCCTTTTGTCCATTCCCCATTAGTTGCACTATCAACTAACAAGTACCAGGGAAGAGCAACAGCAAACATGATAATTCCCGCAACAAGTATTTTCCATGAAAAAATTTCTTTCCATCTTTTTTCCCATATTAGCCATATAAATAGTGCAGCCCCGGGTAATGCAATAGCTACCGGCCCTTTTGCCAGCGTTCCTAATCCCATTGTTATTGCACAAAGCCAGAGCCAGTAATTTTTTTTCTCTTTAAAAAAAGAATAAGCAGTAAAAATTGAAACTGTATTTAGAAAAATTAAATAAGGATCTGGTACAGACATTCTGAATTCAAATAGAAAATGGGTTGATGCAAGCAATACAAGAGATGTGATGAATGCTTGTCTTGGGGAAGAATATTTTTTTACAAAGAAATAAGTAATGAAAATTGTCAACACACCAAACACTGCTGAAAAAAACCTTGCTCCCCATTCCGTTATTCCAAAAATTTTGAAACCACCGAACATAAAATAATAATGGAGTGGGGGTTTTAGTGTTCTTAAGCCTCCATTGAAAGTGGGAACGATCCAGTCATTCCGTTCATACATTTCTCTTGCACATTCAGCATTCCGAACTTCATCATAGATCCATAAAGGAGTTTTGCCAAGACCGGGAAATAAAAGCAATGCAGATAAGCCAAGTAAAAGCCAGAGATATTTTTGATTTTGCTGAAGCACAGAAATTTATTGCGGCAAAGTTAATGATCCACTTTATTAATCATCTTTCAATGGATCATGATAAATATAATATACACCCCATACTGACGACAACGCATTTGACAGATAGAAAAGAATACTGATGATCGGCGCTACATGCACATCAAGTAAGAAATATTCTGCTCCTTTTACAAAAACAAATTCCCTAGTTCCAAGGCCTCCTCCAAGTGAAATCGGGATCACTGTAATAACCGCAGCAACAAGAAATATAAATATCCATTCGCTTTGATGAAGCGGAAGATGAAGCCCGAGCAAAATGCAATAAACGCAAAC
>DASYQG010000341.1:0-2712 GCA_036005825.1 Chitinophagaceae bacterium
CATTGTTACCATAATCCCTGTCGTCGCGATTGTCACCATTACTATTGGTATTATCCCACTCCTTGTCGCGATTATCCCTGTCATAATAATCATCGTCATTGTACCATTCATCGTTTGGATCGATCCTGCGTTCATCAATCAAGACTTTTCCAAAACGGTTGACTAGAATGTCGAAGTGATAACCATTCCTGAATGTTACCTTGATGTTGTAAATGGTTTCTTCTCTTCTATTACCATTTCCGAGATTCCACCCGGCTTTTCTTTTCATTTCACGCAGAACTCTTACAGTATGCGTACCTGGACGAATACTGTTGATGGAAACAGTATTTCCATCAAGACCGTATCTGCGGCCATCAACTTCAACAAACATTTTGTTATTACTAACGCTGGTGACGGTAAGGCGGGTTCCGTCAAAGGCCATTGATGCAAGTGAGAAAACGGTGCTTAGTAAAAGGGTAAAAATTGTCTTCATATATTTTGTTTTGAGGTGAACAATTTTGTTCTGTAGCAATTATTCCAACGCCGTGCCATTGCTGCTGAAGAAAACGTTAAAGGCTAAACAGGCTTTATCGTTTAACAATTCTTGATTAATGATCGTAACCACTTATGAAAAATCATTCTTCGCCGCATCTCATAAGCAGTGATAGTACTATCTTGTAAAAAATTTAACGGCATGTTGATGCAACCATTGAAAACTTTATCGTCGCTGGTAGTTTTTATTTGTATTTTAATAACAAATGGCTATTCCCAAACTCCTGTGAAATCCTATGAAAAGGAATGGAAGAAAGTAGGAGACTTTGCTAAAAAAAATCTTCCCAAATCCGCTTTTACCGAGGTAAAAAAGATATATGATCTCGCTAAAAAAGAGAACCAGGATGCACAGGTGATCAAGGCGCTGATCTATATGACCGGTCTTCAATCTGAGAACCGGGAGAGTAATGAAATGCTTTCTATCAGGGAAATAGAATCTGAGATCATTACCAGTAAACAACCCGTTACATCTGTTTTAAAAAATTTATTAGCAGAATTATATTGGAATTATTTTCAGCTACATCGCTATCAATTATATAATCGGACAAAAACTTATAATTACCAGAAATACGATATCGCATCATGGGATGCAGAAGATTTTCATAAAAAGATAGGTGAGCTTTATCTGCAGTCAATTCAAAATGAAAAACTATTACAACAAACCAAACTGGAAGCTTTTGATGCAATAATTATAAAAGGAAACACACGAACTCTTCGCCCAACGTTATATGATCTGCTTGCTCATCGTGCCCTTGAATATTTCAGTAATGATGAAAGAGATATAAAAAAGCCGGCATATGCATTTGAGATCGACCAGGCTTTCGCATTTGACCCAGCTGCAGATTTTATTACCCGGAAATTTATCACCAATGATTCCTTATCGCTAAAGCATAAAGCTTTAATGATCTACCAAAAATTATTGGCATTCCATATTAATGATGCAAAACCAGATGCTTTAATTGACGCCGACATTGACAGAATTGAATTTGTAAACAACAATTCGGTCCATCCCAACAAAGAAGAACTTTACTTTAATGCCATTAATCATCTTGCCATGCAATATGAAAACCATCCGGCTGCAAAACAGGCATGGTATCTTTTAGCTGCATACTACAACACAAAGGCAAATGCATACAAGCCTTACGGTGATAGCACCGAAAGATTTACAAGAATAAAAGCAAAAGAAATTTGTGAAAAGGTTTTAAAGCAAAAAGAACAAAATGAAGGGTGGGTGAACTGCTACAACCTGCTTAACACTATCACACAATCACACTTCAGTTTTAATATTGAAAAAGTAAATATCCCGGCCCAACCGTTCAGGGCATTGGTAGAATATTATAATATGTCCATCATTCATTTTCGCATCATTCAGCCAAATGAAGCACTGAAAAAAGAGTTGGAAAACAAATCAGGTGACGAATACTGGAAACTGATCACCATGGCTGCTCCATTGCGTACGTGGGAACAAACGCTTCCCGATACGAAAGATCTGCAGGAACATAAAGCAGAAGTAAAAGTAGATGGCTTGCCTGCAGGTGAATATATGTTGATAGCCGCCAATGACAAAGATTTTAAAGACAAGAATACACTTGTTGGTGCCAGGGGTTTTTATGTTTCAAATATCAGCTATGTAAATAATGGTGACGATCATTTTGTGTTGAACCGTGATAATGGTCGCCCACTTGCAAAAGCGGCAGTACAGGTTTGGGAGCAACGATATGATTACAAAACATACAAGTACACAATAGAAAAAGGAAAATTGTATCAAACTGATGAACATGGCTTTTTTAAAAGGGAAAAACTGAAAGATGATAATAATAAGTATCGTAATGAATCTTATAAATTGGAAATATCATTCAATGGCGAAAAACTTTTTATTAATGATTTCATGAATGATTATTATTACTACAGGGACAATAATAATGACAAAACAGGTGATATAACCGCTGTATTCCTTTTTACCGATCGAAGCATTTACCGTCCCGGACAAATATTATACTATAAGGGAATTGCTATCACCAGCAATGCAAAACAAAGAACCGGCTCCGTTAATTCAAATTATGAAACATGGCTTTACCTGAGAGATGCCAATTACCAGAACATTGATTCAATAAAAGTAAAAGCAAATGAATACGGCTCCTTCTCAGGAAAATTTCAATTGCCTTCGGGAGGATTGAATGG
>DASYQG010000342.1:0-5977 GCA_036005825.1 Chitinophagaceae bacterium
GCCAGCAATGGCTATAATAGTTATATGGACAGGGATACGGAAAGTATTGGCGGGCTGGAAAAACCACCAGCGCCTTCCCGGCAACTTTTTTGGGTTACCGTTGTTTTAGATAGTGCGGGCATCCTGCTGAGCTTACTAATAGGGCCCTTGTTCACTCTCGTTATGTTATTTTATATAGCTGCGTCGAAAGCGTATAGTTATCGTGGTATCCGCTTAAAAAAATTTCCTTACCTCGGTTATCTTATCGTCATCATCTTCCAGGGAGCTGCCACTTTTTGGTTGGTTTATTATGGAAGCAATGATGAACATAACTTGTTTGTGCCGTGGAAGGGAATGGTTATTTGTGCTTTGCTGGTAGGTGGCTTTTATCCGCTTACACAGATCTATCAGCACAAGCAGGACATTGAAGATGGTGTTAGCACAATAAGTTATAAGCTAGGCTATAAAGGCACATTTATCTTCTGCTCCCTGGTGTACCTGTTGGCCTGGGTATTCATGGCACAATTTTTTATTCAAAAGCGGCAAGGGAATCAATTATTGGTGGTGGGCATCTTTTTTATTCCCGTTATCGTTTATTTTATAAGATGGTTTGTACGGGTTAGCAAAAGTTATGAGGCGGCAAATTTCAGAAATACGATGAAGATGAACTGGCTTGCCGCGACTTGTACAAATATTTCTTTCCTGATCTTGTTAATATGGAGGTGGTTTGAGTAAAATTGTATCAATAGGAACGGCTGTACCTGAGTACCGGCATGAACAACAAAAGATTTTTGAGTTTATGAGTCGTGTTTATGCAATAAACGAAACAGAAAAAAGAAAGCTTCGGTTCCTTTACAAACATAGTGGCATTCAAACCCGCTATTCTGTTTTACCCGATTACAGTGTTGCTGCTGATGAATGGCAATTTTTTACTCCAACAGAGAACCTGGAGCCTGTTCCTTCTATTGAGAAAAGAATGAAGAATTTCCGGGAACATGCTGCTCCATTATCATTAAAAGCCATTAATGATTGTTTAAATAGTTATCAAGATCAGCATATCACTCATCTTATAACCGTGAGCTGTACGGGAATGAGTGCTCCTGGTCTTGACCTTGAATTGATAGAATTACTGAATTTGCCTGCTACTACCTGGCGGACTTCTATAAATTTCATGGGCTGTTATGCGGCTATCCATGGATTAAAACTTGCTGATGCAATTTGCAAGTCAGATAAAAAAGCAAATGTATTGATCGTATGTGTTGAATTATGTACCCTGCATTTTCAAAATAAATATAACCCCGATAATATTTCCAGCGCCATATTATTCAGTGATGGCGCTGCTGCGATACTTGTTACAGGCAATGACGAAACAGAAGGATTGAGTATCGATCATTTTTATTCTTCTGTGTCATTTAAAAGTAAACAGGAAATGGTTTGGGAACTATCCTCAACTGGCTTTCTTTTAACATTGAGTGGTTATATTCCTGAATTAATTGAAGAAGATTTTAACGGCATTGTAAATGAATGCCTGAAAGAAACAAGCCTCAATAAAGAAGATATAACTCATTGGTGCATTCATCCAGGTGGTAAAAAGATATTAGAAGCCGTACATAATAGCCTTGGATTTACGAATGGCCAATTGAAGCATTGTTATGATGTATTAAATGATTATGGTAATATGTCTTCTCCCACAATTCTATTTGTACTAAAACGTATCCAGCAGGCATTGGATAAAAAGCAACGCAATAATATATTTGGTGCGGCATTTGGACCGGGCCTTACAATTGAAACTTTTATTTTATCTGCTTAAATTAATCTCAATTCCCATTTAGCGACTTGCAAGATGATATTACATACGATCTTGCCATTGTTGGCGGTGGACTTGCCGGTCTTGCTTTATCCATCCAAACAGCCAAAGCAGGATATAAAGTTGTTCTTTTTGAAAAAGAAAATTATCCATTTCATAAAGTTTGTGGTGAATACATCAGTCTTGAGTCATGGGATTTTCTTCAGCGTCTTGGTGTGGATCTGCCATCATTGAATGTTTCTCATATAAAAAGGTTGCAAGTTTCAGATATAAAAGGAAATTACTTTGAACAGCCATTACCATTAGGTGGTTTTGGAATTAGTCGTTATAAACTCGATCAAACATTAGCACAAATTGCAAAACAAGCTGGAGTTGTCATCCTTGAACAGACTCGTGTTAACGACATTCGTTTTTCTCAAGAACTTTTTAATCTTGAATCACCAAAAGGAATTTTCACTGCCAAAGTTGTTGCTGGTGGTTTTGGTAAGAGAAGCAATCTTGATGTAAAATGGAAGCGGCACTTTATCGTCGCTAAGAAAAATAAGCTGAATAACTATATTGGAGTAAAGTACCATATTCGTTATAATTTTCCCGATGACCTGATCGCACTTCACAATTTCAAAAAAGGGTATTGTGGTATTTCCAGGATTGAAGATGATAAATATTGTTTATGCTATTTAACTACAGCCGATAATTTACAAAGCAGTAATAACGATATTAAAAAAATGGAACAAAGCATTTTATCTGCTAATCCGCATTTAAAAAAAATATTTGGAGAATGCGAGATGCTTTGGAAAGAACCGGTGACTATTTCGCAAATAAGTTTTGATAAGAAGAACTCAATAGAAGATCATGTATTAATGATCGGTGATGCTGCGGGAATGATAACTCCTTTATGTGGCAATGGAATGAGTATGGCAATGCATGCAAGTAAGATCGCATCGGAAGAAATTTCGAAATTTTTAAAAGGAACAATTTCAAGAGAAGCAATGGAAAAAAATTATACTGACAAATGGAATGATCTTTTTGCTGGTCGGTTAAAAACAGGCCGGAGATTACAACGTTTATTTGACAGCCAATGGCTCACTACTTTAATGATAAGAGTTGGCCGGTCTTTTCCTTCACTTATTAGAATGTTAATCAAAAAAACTCATGGTCAACAATTCTAATATGGTTATTTGCCAAGCCTGTTATAGATAGATGCAGAAGTTTTTTTCGGTAAGATCCTTAAAATACCAGACATCATATTTGCTAAAAAGCCGGGTACAATGATCATTTTTCCTTTTAGCGTTTTGCGTACTGCTTTTTCTCCAACTTTTTCCGGAGTCCTGGCCATTTTGTCCCCAAATTTCCCCAATTGTTTTTTTGTTTCTGCAACGATCTCGGGTTTTGTATATACTGGTCCTGGCGCCAGGCAACTTACTTTGATATCTTTATCTCTTAGCTGGTAATGCAACGAATAGCTAAAAAAGATAACGGCTGATTTAGTGGCCGAATACATATTTTTTATGGGGATCGGAGCAAAGCCAGCCATACTTGCTACATTAATAATGTAAGAAGGAGAATTTTTTTCTAATAGGGGAAGCAATGTAAGTGTTAATGCCATGCATGATTCAACATTCAGTCTTACCATATATCGAAGGGAATCCAGCGTTGTACTTAGGTAATCCCGCGAGCCTCCTGCACCGGCTACATTGCATAGAGCTTTTAATGGAATATTTCTTTCAGCGCACCATATTGCAATGTCAATCGCTGACTCTTCCCGACTCAGATCATAAGAAAGTAATTCAACATGAATATTATAAGCTGATTCCAATTTATGTTTTGCTGTTTCAAGACTGTCCCAATGTCTTGCAATAAGTATGAGATTGTAGTTGCGCTTTGCCCATGCTTCTGCAAGTGCATAGCCAATTCCTTTGCTTCCGCCAGCGATCAATGCATAAGGACGGGAAAAGGTTGTATCAATAGCCATTTTTGGAATATTTAAGGAATCCATTACATGAGGAACCTGGCTATATGTTTTAAATGCAATAGAAAGAACCAGCGGGAGAAAAAATAGTTGCTTCATAGAAATAAATAGTTAGGTTATTTCCATGCCGTTGAAAGGGTTTATCTAGTGTGGCAATGATTGTGCCGTGGGTAATAAAAACATCAAAACCTTGACATTCGTCACTTATAAAGCTGATAGCAAACCTATTATTATTTTATTCTTACATTCGCCTTTCATTATTAGCCTATGCCCTCCAATGCTAACAGACAGTTTCTTGATTTCGAAAAGCCTATCAAGGACCTGATCGAGACTATAGAAAAGTATAAGCATGATTCCGAGAAGAACAAGATGGATATGAGTGAGCCTATCCGCCAGTTGGAAGAAAGCATTTTGCAAAAAAGAAAGGAGATCACCCAACATCTTACCAGTTGGCAGCGTGTACAATTAAGTCGCCATCCCGACCGGCCATATACTTCAAAGTATATTGAGAAAATGACTAAATGTTTTCTTGAACTATATGGCGATCGTAATGTGAAAGATGATAAAGCCATGATCGGTGGTTTTGCAAATTTGGATGGAGAAACGGTGATGATCATTGGTCAGCAAAAAGGTATCAATACAAAAATGCGGCAGATGCGGAATTTCGGAATGGCCAATCCCGAAGGTTATCGCAAAGCGCTGCGATTAATGAAGCTTGCAGAAAAATTTAATAAGCCCGTCATTACATTGATCGATACTCCCGGTGCCTTTCCAGGTTTGGAAGCAGAAGAAAGAGGGCAGGGCGAAGCAATAGCAAGAAATATTTATGAAATGATCCGGCTGAAAGTACCGGTGATCTGTGTCATTATTGGCGAAGGAGCTAGTGGTGGTGCATTGGGTATTGGTGTCGGCGATCGGGTGTTCATGATGGAAAATACCTGGTACACGGTTATCAGTCCTGAAAGTTGTTCATCGATCCTTTGGCGGAGTTGGGATAAAAAGGAAGTGGCGGCAGAACAACTTCGTCTTACTGCCGATCACATGCTAAAGTTTGGATTGATCGATGGCATCATTCCCGAGCCGGATGGCGGAGCACATTGGAATTATGATCAGTCGGCCGAGATATTGAAGAATTTTTTGGCGCCGGTGATAAAAGAATTAAAACAAATACCTGCTGAAGAAAGAGTGAGCCAGCGAATAGTGAAGTTTGGAAAAATGGGATTCTGGGAAGAAGTGGATTAGTTTATGGTTTGTGGTTTATAGTTTTTGGTTACCAGCATTTGTATTTCATGGCATCGTCTGTTGCTACGCTCAGTTCCAGGTTCCGTTTCCATGGCGGCAAGTCGCATTTATCCACCGAGGCTTCAGCGAAGGTGGACTCTTATACTTTCTGTAACTTTACTCAACTTTTAATTTTTGACTTTTAAATTTTTAGTTTGAAATATGTCTCTTCGTGAAATGTTTCGTGGTACTGGTGTGGCAATTGTAACTCCATTTACACAAAATGGCAGCATCGACTGGCCATCATTTGAAAAAGTCATTAATCATATCATTGATGGCAAGTGTGAATACATTGTTGTGCTTGGCACAACAGGTGAAAGCGGAACTGTACACGGTAAAGAGAAGCAGGAAGTATTTTCTTTTGTAAATAAGATAACTGCCGGCAGAATTCCGATCGTTGCCGGCATTGGTGGCAACGATACTCATGAAGTGATCGAAGGATTTAAAACTTTTGATCTTACAGGTTATGATGCTATTCTTTCCGTTGCTCCATATTATAGCAAACCCAACCAGGAAGGATTATTTCAGCATTATAAAGCTATAGATGCTGCAACACCATTACCGATCATTATGTACAATGTTCCTTCTCGTACAAGTATGAATGTAACTGGTGAAACACAAGTGAGAATTGCAAATGAATGCAAGAACATATTTGCAACAAAAGAAGCAAGTGGTGATTTTGCACAGATCAATTATATCATCAAGAACAAACCGGCTGATTTTATGGTCATCAGCGGAGATGACCCGATCACATTGCAAATGATCGCTGATGGTGCCGAGGGTTTGATATCGGTTGTTGCTAATGCCTATCCAAAAGATTATTCTGACATGGTTAGGCTTTGTTTGGCAGGAAAATTTACCGAAGCACAAAAACTTCATTTTAAATACATAGAAATTATTTCTTCGATGTTTGCCGAAGGAAGTCCCAGTGGTGTAAAAGC
>DASYQG010000343.1:0-3087 GCA_036005825.1 Chitinophagaceae bacterium
AATTACCCGGGAGCTACTGGTGAATTAAGTAGTTTGTTGCGGGACATCGGTCTTGCTGCGAAGCGAGTGAATGTAGAAGTGAATAAAGCAGGCCTCGTGGATATACTTGGTGATGCAGGTTCTATTAATGTGCAGGGCGAAGAAGTGAAAAAGCTTGATGTGTTTGCAAATAATCAATTCACGGGTGTGCTGAAACACGGTATCAGTTGCGCCGGTATTGCAAGTGAAGAGCTTGATGATATTGTTGTATTCGATGACGAAGTGAGTAATAATTCGAAATACATATGCATGTATGATCCGCTTGATGGAAGCGCCAATATTGATGTGAATGTTTCAATCGGAACCATTTTTGCTGTTTTTCGCCGTTTGACTGCAAAAGGATCTCCCTGCGACCTTGGAGATTTTTTACAAAAAGGAAGTAACATGGTGGCAGCAGGTTATGTTATTTATGGATCAAGTACAATGCTGGTATATGCAACAAGACGTGGTGTTAATGGATTTACATTGGATCCTTCTATCGGTGAATTTACATTGAGCCATCCTGATATTAAATGCCCTGACTGGGGAAAAATTTATTCTGTCAATCACGGTCATTTTTTCCGGTATGACCTTGGAGTGAGAGATTATATTCATAAATGCCAGGCAAAAACAAAAGAAGATGGCGGCCCTTATACACAACGTTATATCGGCAGTATGGTGGCTGATGTTCATCGTAATTTAATAAAAGGTGGAATTTTTATGTATCCCGGTACTACGGATAAACCGAAAGGGAAATTGAGGTTGTTGTATGAGTGTAATCCTTTTGGGTTTATTGTTGAAATGGCTGGTGGCAAAGCAACCAATGGAAAAGAAAGAGTGTTGGATGTGCAGCCAACCGAGCTTCATCAGCGAACACCATTTTTTGTGGGCAGTAAGCTGATGATGGAAGAACTGGAATCTTATTTGTAATATGACGATTTGCCAATATGCTGATGCGCTAATGAAAAAATTCAGTGTTTGTGAATGATCAAATTGAAATAATAGAATACATCGAAAATTATCACGAAGATTTTAAGACGTTGAATCTTGAATGGCTGGATAAGTATAATCTTACAGAAAGTCATGACCTGATGGTGCTGAATGATCCGAAGGGAACGATACTTGACCGTGGGGGTTTTATATGGCTGGCAAAAGCTGGTGATGAAATAATTGGTTCAGCTGCTTTGATGAATGAGGGACATGGTATATTTGAACTGGCGAAAATGTGTGTGTCAAAAGAATGGCAGGGCAAAGGGATCAGTAAGATCTTAATGGAGACTTGTCTGAAAAAAGCAAAAGAGATTGGAGTGAAGAAGCTGACACTTTTTTCCAATCATCAATTGCAAACGGCCCTAAAGCTGTATGAAAAGTATGGCTTCAAAAATGTGGAGGTAAAAGATTCGCCTTTTGAAACGGCTGATGTAAAAATGGAACTTGAATTTTAATTTTTGAAAATGAAAGAAACGATCATAAAAGTCAAGGAGCTTGTAAAGAATTATGGAAACTTCCAGGCGGTGAAGGGAATTAGTTTTGATGTTCAGGAAGGAGAAATATTTGGATTACTTGGGCCAAATGGTGCCGGCAAATCAACAACGCTTGAAATAATTGAAACCCTCAGAGAAAAAACAAGCGGCGAGGTTTGGGTAAATGGACTTAATCTCGACAAAGATCCGGATGAAATTAAAAAGATCATAGGTGTGCAATTACAAACAAGTGGGTACTATCCAAATTTAAAATTGACTGAATTGATCAAATTATTTGGGGGGCTTTATAATCGTGAAGTTGAGCCAATGCATTTGCTTGAATTGGTGAACCTAAAAGAAAAAGCCAACGCTAAAGTGAAAGAACTGAGTGGTGGACAAAAGCAACGGTTTTCAATTGCAACAACCCTTATCAATGATCCTAAAATTGTTTTCCTTGATGAGCCAACAACAGGGCTTGATCCGCAGGCAAGAAGAAATCTTTGGGACCTGGTTAAGAATATTCGTGATAAAGGAACAACTGTCATTATTACGACACATTATATGGATGAAGCGGAAGTGCTTTGTGATCGTGTTGCTATTATTGACGCAGGCAAGATAATTGCAATGGATTCACCGGACCGGCTTATTGATAATTTGGTGTCATCTGGATTTGAAAGACCAAAAGAAGTAAAGAAAGCAAACATGGAAGATGTGTTTATCAGTTTGACGGGGCATTCGCTGAGAGAGGAATAACCCCCTGTCCCCCTAAAGGGGAGACTTAGATCGAATAATCTTTTTTAAGTTTTATAATATTCTTAATAATTATGTCTAAAGTAATTGAAACGAATTTAAGTTACCCGATCGGTCAATATCAGCCACAACCATTTTCTATTGATCAAAAAGTGGAGTGGATGGCCGATATAAAATTTTTGCCACTGCAACTGGAGAATGCGGTTCTAAATCTAGATGAATCACAATTGCATATTCCTTATCGTGAAGGAGGATGGACAGTACAACAAGTAGTGCATCATGTAGCAGATAGTCATATGAATGCGTATATCCGTTTTAAAGTTGGATTAACCGAAGACAACCCGACTATCAAACCTTACAATGAAAAACTCTGGGCTGAATTCAGCGACGTGGAAAAATTACCGATCAATATTTCACTCACATTATTGCATGCATTGCATCTTCGCTGGTATGAAACACTAAAGTATGTTACAGATGAGCAGTGGAATAACCGAACCGTCTTTCATCCTGAACATAAAAAAACAATGCGTCTCTGGTATTTGCTTGGTTTGTATGCATGGCATGGGAAGCATCATGTGGCACATGTAAATTCACTTAGGGAACGGATGAAATGGTAAAAATAAATTTTCAATGTTCAATTTTCAATTCTCAACGCTCAATTGGACATTGAATATTGATCATTGAGCATTGAGCATTTCTCATGACAAATCTTAAGTGGAAAATACTCTCTTCAGAATATCTCTTCAATGATCTTTGGTTTAAAGTTCGCAAAGACATTTGTGAAGCCCCGTCTGGCAAGATCATCAATCCATACTATGTTTATGAATTTCCTGAATGGGCCACAGCCGTTGCATTG
>DASYQG010000344.1:0-2313 GCA_036005825.1 Chitinophagaceae bacterium
TGTGATGGAATGGTGATCGGTAAAAATTTAATTACCGATGCAACTAACGAAGATTGGAGTTGTGTTGGAATTGGTTTGGGTTATACCCGTCATAGTTTGGTTGAGCATAATGAAGTGGAGAATGTTTCTTACACGGGTATCAGTATGGGTTGGGGTTGGAATGCTGCTGCCAATGCAATGAAGAATAATAAGATCATTAGCAATCGCATTCATCATTATGGTAAACATAATTATGATTGCAGCGGCATTTATACATTGAGTGCACAGCCGGGTTCTGTTATCAGTGAAAATTATATAGACAGTATTTATAAAGCACCGTATGCACACTTGCCTTCACATTGGTTTTATTTATATACAGATGAAGGTTCATCAGGTATTACCGTAAAAAATAACTGGACACCATCACAAAAGTTTTTGCAAAATGCAACTGGCCCGGGTAATGAGTGGAGTAATAATGGGCCTGGTGTAAATGAGAAAGTAAAATTGAATGCAGGATTGGAAGCTTCTTATCAATGGATGGCAAAAGAAAGAACGGCTTACAAGTTATCATTGCCAATTAATGAAGAACATAATGAGGTAATTGAGTTGGTGGTGAAAGAAAATATATCGCTTGATATAGTCAAACTAAAAGAATTATTGCATAAGAATAATATTGATAGTTCGGCTGTATATCAATGGAAAAATCATTATGTGATCTTTGCTAAGATCGCTGATGTGGGAGTGATGCAGGGTAGATTACAAAACAATTTTCCTGAAGCTGAAGTGAAAGCATACTATAATATGTTTTATGAATACAGTAAAAAGAAACATTGCACTGATAAAACAGTTGCGAAAGAATGGGATCATATTTTATTAACTGCAAACCTTGTCGCTGATAAAAAATTACAACAGGAATATTTGAACTATCATGCTACTCAATTTGAGAAATGGCCTGATATCGCCAAAGGATTTTGTAATGCGGATTTTCAGCAGTTATTGATTTTTAGAAATGGAAGACAGTTGATGCTTGTGATCAGCATTCCGAAAGGAGAGAGATTGGATAAGCTAAACCCAAGGACAACTAAAAATAATCCGAAAATGGTAGAGTGGAATAAGATAATGGGAAAGTACCAGGAAGGAATTGAGGGGACGAAGGTTAATGAAACTTGGGTCTTTTTAAAAAAATTATGAATGTAGAGTGATGGATTATGAATCAGGTATTTATAATTCATCACTCATAATTATAAATTCGAGATATGTTAACTATCAGTATACTTGGTTTAGGCGAAGGGCGAAGCACAATGTCTGCTGCATTGAATAGTTCAAAGCTTACACTGAAAACTATTTGTGATGCAAATGAAGAGCTATGCAAACACCGCTGCAAGGAATTTGACTTTTCAAATTATACTACGAAGTATGATGATATGCTAAATGATGCAGAGATTGACATCCTCGCGATCTATACTCCTGATCATTTACATGCAGAACATGTCAGCATGGCCTTGAATGCAGGGAAACATGTTGTTTGCACCAAACCTTTTATTGACGACCTGGGCAAAGCAAAAGAATTAATAGAACTGCAAAAGAAAACGGGCAAGAAAGTTTTTGTAGGTCAGAGCTCAAGATTTTTTGAACCCTATAAAAGACAACGAAAAGATTTTGAAGCAGGTTTGATCGGTGAACTGATCACAATAGAAAGTCATTACAATGCGGATCATCGCTGGTTTTTAGAAAAGAAATGGGCATTGGAGAGATCATTTAAATGGCTGTATGGTGGGCTAAGTCACCCGGTCGATTTTATAAGATGGTATTTGCCAAACGTTGAGGAAGTAATGGGTTATGGAATGATCAGTACGAATGGACGGAAAGCTGGTTTAAAGAATGAAGACACCATGCATTTTATTTTCAGATCAACTGATGGAAAAGTTGCAAGAGTGAGCGGAAGTTATACCGGTCCAACACAACCTGTAAAAAGAGATAGCGGTATGACCTGCATTTTAAGAGGAACAGAAGGTGCCAGCCAGGCAGATTATCATGAACTGCGTTACGCAATAACTGATAAAACGGGTGAAGAAAGGGTCATCACATGGGGTGATTCAACCATGAAATATTATTTCAGATTTGAAGGGCAGAGTCATCATGCAGGAGAGTATCAAAACTATTTAGAATACTTTGTTGACTCGATCGAGCAAAACTTTACCGCCTATCCAGATATCAAAGAAGGAATAGGAACGATTGCATTGTTACAAGCAATGGATAAGAGTTTACAAACAGGCAAACCAATAAAAGTTCAGGACATTTTAAACGAGCATGGCTTATGAATCCAATTTATGA
>DASYQG010000345.1:0-19358 GCA_036005825.1 Chitinophagaceae bacterium
AGCAATAAATTTTCAGTGAAACCAGTCAGCCTCTATTTTTTTGACCAGCGGAAAGAAATTAAATCCGGGAGGTCATGCAAAACTAAGCGGAATTTCCGTTATTGAGAAACTATAAATTCAGGATTGTGGAAAAAAACCGAACCATTTTTTTTATTCTGGTGAAACTCACTTTCACAGCTATTTTCCTGTCATTATTTTTTTCAACACAGGCCCAGAAATTGCAAACTTTCAAGGAGCATTGTGGCGGTTTTTACAAAAGCATGGACGATCTGCGTAAAATGCAGCAAAAAGAAATTGGCTTTTATGACTTTAGATCAGGACAAACGATTGCAAGTATTGGCGCACAATGCTGCCACTGGGAAGCGGCCTATGCTGCTACAACAGACAGCGTAACATTCTACCTGGAAGATATTGATTCCAGTAAATTCAACAAGAGCCAGGTTGAATTTGCCTGGAACTACTATTCCACTCTCCGCGGAAGGCCTATGACGAGTGATTATAAGATGATCATTGGCGATGAAAGATCAACCTCGCTTCCTGAAAATACCTTTGACAAAATTCTTATCATTAACAGCTTTCATGAATTTACTTACCAGGCGGAGATGCTTGCAGATATAAAAAAGAAATTAAAAGCCGGCGGCATCCTTTACATTGATGAAGCACTACCAAAAAGATCAGGACAATTACATGGTATCTGCAATTTACCCATGCTTACAAATGAAGAAACCATTGCTATATTTGAAAAGAATGGTTTTGTATATATCAACGGAATAGATTTTAACTATCGTCAGAAAGTTCCTGTTCGAAAAATTTTTGCATTCAGGATGAAAAATTGAATTAAAAAATAGCCTTTCAGGTATGACAACTTTAAACTCCGTAAGAGAAGTTAAATGTTTTACGATCTCATTACTGAAGATTACTGATACTTTTTAAAGATCTTTCATTTTTTGCACGATTGATGTTGCGTTCTATCACATTCAAAAGACTTTTGAGATCAAAAGGCTTTTCAACAAAATCATCGGCCCCGGCCTTTACAGCCAAAATACCAATATCGGGAGAAGCAGAAACCATTACAACAGGAATATTTTTTGTTTGCTCATTACTTTTCAAGTAACGGCAAACATCTAAACCATCAACCCCTGATAACAGCCTATCGACAATAAACAGATCAGGTATTTTGAATTTGTTCTTGAATATCTCATTAGCGTCATCTTTAATTTCAATATCATATCCGGCTTTCACCAGGATAATGTTGAAAATATCTCTTATGCCAGGGTCATCATCTGCTATAAGGATCTTGCGCTTCATTGTTAATGACTTTGCAAAAGTTATGCCCTTATCATTGGGTTCAATTATTTTCTTTCCTCTTTTGGTAGTTTTCATCTTCATAACACTAACGTTTAACGGGAAGTGCAAAACAAAAAGCAGAGCCTTTGCCTTCCATGCTGGTTACTTTAATAGTGCCTCCTTGCCTTCTTACAATCTCAGCTGTGATATACAACCCCAGGCCAAGCCCGGGAAAAGTATTCAACTTTGATTCAGATACACGGAAAAACCTGTCGAATACTTTGGTTAGATGATCTTTTTTTATGCCAATTCCAAAATCCTGCACACAAATAGTAATTACATCCTCTGCTAATTTTGAACTAACAATGATCTTTTTAGCTTGTGGTGAATATTTTATTGCATTACTCAGAAGATTTGTAAGCACTTGCCCTGTCCGGTAACGATCTCCCCACATTTGAATTGATTTATCCAATTTAGTGATGATCTTATGTACTTTAGTTGTTCGCTGCATTTCCTCAACTATTTCGGATATTAACTCATTGATATTATAGTTTTCTCTTCTTAGTTCTAACCGTTCCCCCTGAATACGTGTAAAATCAAGCAGGTCGGTAATAAGAGTAGTAAGCCTGTCTACCTGTTTGTTCATTTTGTCAAGTAACTCTGCGGATTTTTTGTCTTTAGCCTTTATAAACACTTCTTCAAGTATTTGCGTATAGGCCTTTAAGCTGGTAACCGGTGTTTTCAACTCATGACTCGCAATACTTATAAACTCCTCTTTTTGTTTTTCCACGTTTTTACGACCGGTCACATCATGATAGGTGGCCACTACGCCTTGTATGCGGGGATTACTGAGCAAGTTCAGATATACAGCTTCGATATCACGATAGCTCCCATCTTTATGTTTCAGGCGAAACTCTGATTTTACTATTTCTTCAGGATGAGTCACCGATCTGTGAAATGCTTCTTGCTTGGCGCTTACATCTTCCGGATGAACAATTGGATCTGTAAATATATTTTTACCCACTCTTTCGTTTTGTGAATAGCCCAGTATCCTCGAAATAGATTCACTTTCATAAACAATGACAGCATCTTTAGAAAGCACCGCTATTATATCAAAAGCATTTTCTATCAATAGGCGAAATCTTTCAGCGCTTTCTATTAAACGTTGCTCGGAAAAGCGATGTTCCGTCACATCCTCAACGGCAAGAAGAATGAGTGCGTTTTTTTTATCCTTAATAAATAATTTTTGTGCATTTAATAAAAATACTCTTTCACCTAAAGCTTTGAATGTATGCCTGATCTCAAAGTCATTCACTTCAATATTCTTCGACTGCACCAGTCTTAATTGTGTTTTTAACTCAGGAATATTCCATTCCTGGTTATTTAAATTGTAGAGGTAATTGCCTTCAGTTTCTTCTGGGGTGATACCAAAGGTTTTGTAAAATGCTTTATTCGCATCTTTCACCCGTAGATCCTCATTTAGTACAAGAAGGGGTTCGTGTATGGTCTCAAATATGTTTTCTACATATTCATAAGATTCCTGTAATTCCACATTTCTTGTCTGAAGCTCTTCATTAATGGTCGAAAGCTCTTCATTAGTTGACTGCAATTCTTCCTTTGATGTTTCCAACTCTTCATTTATACTCTGCAATTCTTCGTTGGATGAAAGCACTTCTTCGTTTGCAGATTGTAATTCTTCTCTTGTTGCTTCAAATTCCTCGCTTACCATCCGAATATGCTCTCTCGCCTCCTTTAATTGCCTCTGCAGTGTAGCAATTTGATTACTCTTTGTTTCTTTGGAAACAATGATATTTTTTTCTGCGCCCGGATGTTCCTTACCATTTTCAGGTTGGAAAATGATAAGGAAATAATTTTCTCTTGCATTCGCTTTAATGGGGATCACTTCTATCGCTACTTCCTTTCCGTCACCATTGAATTGAAGGCCTTGTTTTCTTACAGTTGCCGATTCTTTTTTTGCCTGCGTGATCACCGATCTTAAATCAAATAACAATTCTTCCTTTACCATTTTCATCAAATGCAGGCTTGCTTTGCCGGTAGCAGGCTCCAAATATTTTGAAACAGCGCCTCTGAATCTCAATATCTCCATGTCTTTATTCACCAAAACACTGGCAGGCATATATTTTTTAAGCAGCACCTTTTCAGTTTCTTTTTCTACGTCTATTTCTTTTGAAGGCTCTGCTGTTTTCTTGTTTTCTTCTATTGCAGGCGGCGAAATGAAAGCACGGTTTAAAAAATCCAACTGCACAGGACGTGAAACATTTCTTCTTCTGTATATTTTATGATCCTTATCCAATTGCTCAAAAAGATCTGATGCACTACCAATGCTTTCAGATTTCCCAAGAATAAGATAACCTGTAGGCTTAAGGGCATAATGAAACGCATGCATGATCTTATTTTGAGGATTTGTTTCAAGATAGATCAGCACATTCTGACAACTGATAATATCCATTCTTGAAAATGGAGGATCGTTTAAAAGATTATGCGGCGCATAGATGATCATTTCGCGGATCACTTTTATTACCTGGTAGTGCCCGTCAATTTTTGTAAAAAATTTTTCCAATCGGGCGGAAGAAACATTTTGCAAAGCTGACTTTAAATAAATTCCTCCTCTTGCTCTTTCAACAGCTTTCTCATTCAGGTCAGTCGCGAATATTTGTATTGATGTGCTGATAGCTTTTTCACCCAAAAATTCCAATATGGTTATCGCCATTGAGATAGCTTCTTCTCCTGTAGCGCATCCGGGTATCCAAACACGAAGTGTATCATTAAATTTTCGGTCTTTAAATAAAGCAGGAAGAATTTTATCTGCTAATGAATCATATACTTTAGGGTCTCTGAAAAAATTAGTGACGGTGATAAGAAGGTCCTGGTATAATGCATTTACCTCGTTGTTATTTTCTTTTAATAAACCAGCATAATCGCCTAAGTTTTTTAACCGGTGCAATACCATTCGCCGCAGGATCCGGCGATGGATCGTAGTTTTTTTATAATGCGAAAAATCTACATTTCTCCTCGTATGCATGATCGTCTCGATCTTTCGCATGTCTGTATTGTTATTCAATATATCATTCTGTTCACGAAGCGCTGCTATATCATGATCATAGAACAGTGAAAGTTGTAAAGCGATCTTATCGGGTGCCAATATAAAATCAACATAACCCATTTCTATAGCATGATTAGGCATGTCATGGTACTTGGCGGTATCATCCTGCGCAAAAGTTATTCCTCCTTCTGCTTTAATAGATTTTAATCCCAGTGTTCCGTCAGTACCTGTACCGGATAATAATATACCGATCGCATTTTCTTTGTGTGTATCCGCAAGAGAAATAAAAAAAGAATCAATAGGATAAAAATTGTCCCTTCCTTGTCTTGGTTGCAATTTTAATGTTCCGTCGGCAATAGTAATTATTTTATTAGCAGGAATTATATAAACATGATCTTTTTCTACCGGCATATCCTGCACCGTTTTCCTAACGGGCATGTTTGTTTTTCTTTCCAGTATTTCGGGAAGTAAACTTTCATGATCCGCTGACAAATGCTGAACATACACGTAGGCCATGCCAAGATTGGGAGGAAGAGTTTCCAGGAACCTGCTGAATGCTTCAAGCCCACCAGCAGAGGCGCCAATACCAACAACAGGCATTGGTTTCTCTTTACCCGGATGTTTTACACTTTTTTCAGGATTTCTTTTTACGGAATTTTTTTTCGTTTTCTTTCCGTTTGTCTTTTTTGCAGGCGTTTTTTTTTCGATCTTTTTTCCTTTTGAATTATTCCTTTTCATGATAATATGCCGTGAAACTTTCGGACAAGAAAGGTAAGAAATAACTGCATTATTTCTTTTCAAAAAAAGAATCGGACCACTCAATGTTGAAACTCCCTAACTAGCTAATCTGTATTTATTTTAAACAACAGTTCTTTTAATTTTTCGATATGCATTTGTAATTGCTCCGCTCTTCGGGCATGGTCCATGCTTAGTTTTTCTAATCCTTTTTCATTATATGCTTTTGCATTTTTACTTAATAAATCTTTCTCTCTTCCATCATTCTTACAGACACCCAAAGCGTATGTTCAATTGATTTCGTCTGTTTGTATAGCAAATCTTTTTCGGAGTAAGAATTGCAGTTGACGGCGATACTTTAACTGATACAAAAGTTTTTTGAAAAGTTGTTTGATGAAGGATGGAGTGCTATATAAATAAACAGCGCCGGGATTTTAATTTGAGTTACCTTATATGCCTCGGTAAGCCCGGAATGAACTTTTAACGAAAGCGTAATAGTTGTAAAAAGTTGGCTACATAACTTTATTCCTCAAGGCGTTCCAACAATAATACATTACTGGTATGTTAATTGTTTTATAGATAATAAATAAGTCTATGAAACTTCCAGCTATGTTATTAAAAGCAGGTATTGCGAGTGCGGGCGCAGGAATTTATTTATACGTCAAGAAACTTTTTAAACCAAAAAAGAAAACAAAAAAAGAACCTGCTAAAAATTTAAAGCAAACTAAAGCAGTTAAAAGACCTATTGCAAAATCGCGGCAAAAAAGATCACCCGCTGTAGCAAATTAAGATCAACACTTTAAACATTGTTGTTACATTGTCTTTGCACGGTTCTTGTAATTATATAGAAGTCATCAAGCTCTATTAATATTTCAATCAATTTGTACCAAAGACAATCTACATGATCAGATCTTCTTTATTCGCTTTTATATGCTTATTACAAGCTGTTTGCGCCATTTCACAGCTTTCCAAAAGTGATTCTACTGTCAACAACCAAAGCGGTTTTGCTGGTTCAGTAAACATGCCCATAACAACAAAGTATAAGGCATCAGGAAGTAAAGAATTTTTTTGGGGAAAACATTACCGGAAAGAATGGGGAACCATCGTAAGTTTCCCTGTATTGGATATGAAAACTTTTAAAGGTGGATTAACTCCAGATAAATTGGGCGGAGGTCATCAATCAAAATCACTCCGGGTTATTGCCGGAGATGGAAAGGAATATGTGTTGAGGACAGTCAATAAAGATCTTACTCCGTTAGTACCTCCTGATCTAAGAGGAACCTATTTACACAGGCAAGCGAATGACCAGTTAAGCATGGCTCATCCCTATGGAGCAATGATAGTAGCAAGACTTGCTGAAAAGATCTCGATCTTCCATATGAATCCTCAAATTGTATATGTTCCTAGTACAGAAGCGCTGAAAGAATTTCGTGATACGATCGGCAACCAGCTTTGCTATTTTGAAGAGAGACCTTCCGGCAAAGGATGGGAAAAAGATCCTATAGCAGGTTATGCTGATGAAGTTGAAAATACGGACAAAGTTTTAGAAAAATTTGCAAAGGATACAAAGCATAGAATGGATCAAAAGGAGTTGTTGAAAGCAAGATTGTTTGACATGATGATAAATGATTTTGACAGGCATGAAGACAATTGGAACTGGGCAAAATTTGAGAGAGATAGTATAACACTGTATAAACCTTTTCCAAAAGACAGGGACCAGGCACTATCAAAAGTTGATGGCTTGCTAATGCATTTTATTGCAATGCCATGGGCGCTGCGTCCCTTGGAAAATATGACCAAAAAAGTAAAAGATGTTATGGGAGAAAACTTTGCTGCAAGAAATCTTGACCGGCAATTTCTAAATGAGGTTACAAAAGAGGAATGGCAACAGACAATTGACAGCATGCAATCATCACTTACTGATGATGCAATAAAAGAGGCAGTTGATGTGGTACCACCTGAAGTAAATAAATATTCCGGCGATTTTTTGAAGAAAAGATTGATCCAACGAAAAGATAATCTTTCACAATACGGAATGAAATATTATCGCAAGCTGAATAAATATGTAACCATAACTGGTTCGGCTAAAGAGGAACATTTCAATATTGTTTTTTTAGAGGATGCAATGTCTGTCACAGGAACAAATGAAAAAAAGGATACTTTTTATCATCGCATATTTTATCCTGGTGAAACAAAAGAAGTAAATATTTATGGACTTGAGAGTAAAGATAATTTTACATTCTCCGGCAATGAAAAGAATAAATTTAAGGTTCGTATAATTGGCGGAGAGGAAACCGATACGTATATAAACGATAGAAAAGCTTCCGGGAAAAAGGTTAAGATCTATGATGTGCAGGATAGCATATATGTAAATGCAAACAATTATCGTATCAATCGAAATGAAGATACTTTATATGAATACAAAAGAGATCGCACAAAATACGATTGGTTTATGCCATTCATTATCCCGGGCTATAATCCTGATGATGGAGTTTATTTTGGAGTTGGCTTTAAGTATAGAAAACAACAATGGGGTAAGACGCCTTTTGGATGGGAGCAAAGTTTAAAATTAGAGGCAACGACTGCCTCTGGTTTCATTGGTTTCGCTTATAAAGGGTTATTCAAACATGTTTTTGGCAAATGGGATCTTGAACTTGCAGCAATTTACAGAGGTCCAAAATTTTTATTTAATTATTACGGCACCGGTAATGAAACGGTGTTAATAGTAAAAGACAAATCATTTTACAGAACGGGGTTAAAAGCATTATCTCTAAGTCCGGGCATTAGTCGTGAGACAAATCATATGTATACCCGCTTTGGAGTAGAATATGGTGAAGTAAGAGTTTTAGAATCACCGGGCAAATTCATCAATACTGATCTTGCAGATGTTGATACAAGTGTATTTACAAGAAAACATTTTGGAAGCGTTAATGGTGTCTGGAATTATTCAACCGCTGATATAAAGAAAAATCCAACAAGAGGAATAAATCTTGAAACAGGGTTTGTTTACCGGGATAATCTTGACAAAACATCTTCATACTTAAACCTTCGTGGTTCATTCTCTTTTTACTTGTCGCTTGGCAGATCCTTGGTATTTGCTCATCGCACTGGTGGAGCAACTAATTTCGGAGAATATGATTTTTATTTTGCAAATACATTAGGACGAAGTGAAAACCTTCGCGGTTTTTGGCGCTACCGTTTTTCAGGAAGAACGAACTTTTATCAAAATACAGAATTAAGATTGAGTTTATCAAGAAGAAGAAACTTTGGCGTGATGGGCTTTGTTGACGATGGAAAAGTTTGGGTAAAGGATGAAGACTCGAAAACACTTCATGTTGGTTATGGCGGCGGATTTTATTTTATACCATTTAATAATATGGGATTGAATTTATCTTATGCAAGATCAAATGAAGTATCTATGATATTGATAAAGACAGGTTTTCTTTTTTAAGCTGAATAACCCTTCGCAAGCTCAGGGTGACAAATGCAGAAGTGATGAATAGTGAACAGAACGTACAAGTGTGCGACGCGACAAAAGATGAATAATGATATAAAGTCGATTAAAAAAAGTGAAAGCAATTTATAGACTGCTTCCACTTTTATTTATGTCAACATTTATTATGGGGCAGGAACCAACTTAACTACTTTGCCCAATGTTCCTGAGGGCCCTAATCTTCCTGAAACAGTTAGATAAATTTCTCCCTGCAGATCTTGTCCGAAACCTTTTAAGAAATAACCAATATCATTTGGATGACTTGCTAAATTTATTTCTTCATATGACCATGGACCCGGACCTGCCGGATTTGCTATAAATAATTCCGCGTCAGCATTTGTAAAAGATTGAGAAAAAGTTCCGAAAATATATTTGCCCATGAAACCAGGTATTGCATGTCCGCGATAAACATTTCCACCAATTACTGTTGTCGCTCTTCCGCCTTCGGGATTAGCTGCATTGTTAATTGATATCACTGGATCGATAAGTTTATTACCAAAATTGTCCATCGTAGGACAATCTTCTACTTCTTTCAGATCATGCGCTGCATTGAAGCATTCAAAACCTTCTTTTACGTTCCAACCATAATTACCTCCTTTTTCTATTATATTAACTTCTTCATATCTTGATTGTCCTGCATCACCAAGAAAGAGACGACGTGAACCGCCCATATCAAAAGAAAAACGATAAGGATTGCGAAGACCATAGGCCCATATTTCATCAAGACCCGGTTTGTTTACGAAAGGATTGTCTGATGGAATATTGTAAGGATTTCCATTCACATCAATTCTTAAAACATTTCCCATCAGGTTGGCTTCGATATCCTGCGCATTACCACCGGCATTGAATGCATACCAGTCTTCCACATGCCCCGGAGATACATCATCCGCGCCGCCACCATCGCCAATTGAAATATATAAATAGCCATCAGGACCAAAAGCAATGGTGCCGCCATTGTGATTGAATTGCGGATGATCTAATTGAAGAAGAAAACGCTGAGAATTCATGTCGGCAACATTTGCATTGGATGAAACATGGAACTCAGCTATAGTGGTTGTATTGTTCCATGTTGTAGTAGCCGTTGGTCCACCGGGACGCGGCGGTGCAGTATAAAAAACATAGAACTTTCCATTCGTGCTATAGTCAGGATGAAATGCTAAGCCAAGCAAACCCCTTTCGTCGTACCCGGGCATAAGCGTTACCATCATACTGCTTACATCTAAGAAAGGATTGGCTATTTTATTACCGGCTGCATCAATGATCCAGATCTTACCGATCTGGTCTATTACAAATAAACGATTTGTATTATCAGGTGATGCAACAACACCAATAGGAGAAACAAAACCATCAGCGATCGTTTGAATATCAACATTTTTCATTTTGCCTGATGCTGCAGCTGTCGCTATTTCTTCATCGGGAGTTCGGGTGTCGGTTTTCTTACAGGCTGTTATTAATAAGCCGCTAAATAAAAAAATGCATAGTGCCCCGAAAATTACCTTGCCGTATACTGGCATTGGTTGTCCACTTCTTTTCATAATCAATAAAATTTACAGTTAAACAATGTCTCCTGGGTGGAAGCATTAACTGCCAGATCAAATAAAAAAATCTGTTACACAAACATGTAATTGCTTAACTCGAAGGGGAGGTAATAAAATCTTCCTGGGCGGGAATCTATACTGTCAATCGACGTTTTTTTTATCGGGGTTGTCTTTAGAGATTTGAAATATTCAAAAAAAATATTCTCATTTGATTGAAAAATAAAAGTCGAAACAATTAATATATCTATTAATCTTTTGCGATCTTATTATAGCTCGCCACAACGCCGCGGATCAATGATGAACTAAATCCCTGGTGTTCCATTTCATTAAGACCAGCGATCGTACATCCTTTTGGTGTTGTTACTTTATCGATCTCATGTTCAGGGTGTGTTCCTTTCTCCAATAATAATTGCGCAGCGCCTTTTACTGTTTGTGCAGCGATCAATGCAGCGGTAGTTACATCAAATCCAATTTCAATGCCACCCTGGATGTTTGCACGGATATAACGCATAGCATAGGCAGTGCCGCATGCTCCGAGAATTGTTGCCGCATCCATCAGTTTTTCATCAATCATTATGGTTTTACCTAATTGATCAAATAACTGGCGGATATAATTTATTTGAGCTGGAGATGCATTTGCATGTGCAAGACATGTCATGCTCTGTTGAATGGCAATAGCAGTATTTGGCATAGCACGAATTACTGGTACAGGTTTGCCAATTGCTTTTTGTAATTGTTCGATCCAAACGCCGCTGACAACAGAAACTATAACATGTTTTTTTGGATCAAGCGTTGTTTTTATTTCATTAATGATGTCTGCAAAATTGTAGGGCTTTACTGCAAGGATAATTATCTCCGCAGTCTTCACTGCTTTTTTATTATCACTATGCACCATAGAGCCTTGTTCGGCGAAACGACTAAGAGGTGCCAGATTTCTTCTTGTAATAGAAATTTCTACCGGGCGACTAAATTCACTTTGAATCAAGCCTTCGGCAATTGATGCGCCAAGATTACCACCACCAATGATTGCAATTTTCTTTGACATAAACATTTCATTTAATAAAAATGCCATCCCGCCTTGGGCGGGACGGCAAACAACAATAAGCAAATATCAGGATTTTTTTGTTGTGAATATAATCTCGCTGATTTCCCGGATGTACACGGAATTAATCTGTGAAAATCCGTGTCATCTGTGAGAGATCAATAGTATTTCTTATCTGTAAGGAAATTCTTTACATAGGTTTCAACGCCTTCTTCCAATGAATAAAAATCTTCTTTATAACCGGCATTACGGAATTTGGTCATATCAGCTTCTGTAAAGTATTGGTATTTATCACGGATGTCGATCGGTGTGTCGATAAATTCGATCACAGGGTCTTTGTCAAGACTTTTAAAAATAGCAGTAACAAGATCTTTGAAAGTTCTTGCTTTACCTGTTCCCAAATTATATAAGCCTGATGCAGGTTTTTCATTCATTAGCCAATAACAGATGTCAACAACATCTTTTACATAAACGAAATCGCGAAGTTGTTCACCGTCTTTATATTCCGGTTTATGAGACTTGAAAAGTTTTACTTTCCCAGTTGATTTAATTTGATTGAAGGAATGAAATAAAACACTAGCCATCCTTTCTTTATGGTATTCATTGGGACCATACACATTAAAAAATTTCAAGCCTGCCCAAAAAGGAGGTTGCTTCTTTTCTTTCAACACCCATTTATCAAATTCATTTTTCGATTTACCGTAAGGGTTGAGGGGATTTAGCTTGTACGGCAATTCATGATCGTCTTTATATCCTAATTCTCCATCACCATAAGTTGCTGCCGAAGATGCATAGACCAGGGGAATATTTTTTTTAACGCAATAGTCCCAGATTTTTTTTGAATAATCAACGTTTAGTTTTTCCAGGACTGTATAATCAAATTCAGTTGTATCCGTTCTTGCACCCAAATGAAAAATAAAATCAATTTGCATCGGATGATTGCTTAGCCAATTAAACAATTCATTCCGGTCAACTCTCGTTATGATCTTTTTATCTTCGTAATTGTGTTTTTTATTTTCATCATCAAATTCATCAACAATGATGATGTTATGATAACCTTTCCGATTTAGATAACCAACCATGCAGCTACCGATAAAGCCTGCTGCACCGGTTACTAATATGACTGAGTTGCGATCCATGCTTTTAGAAATGCAAAGCGACTAATTTAGATGTGACAAGAATTAAGATTGCAAAAACTACTACTACTAATGATAATGTATAATAAGCAAATGAATAGTTTTCTTTTGTTTCGTTGATCAATTCTGAATATTTCCTTTTAGTGAATCTTATCCTTGCCATTGCACCAAAGGCATTTATAAAATATCCTATTTGCGCACGAATCTTTAGAAAAATGTTTTTCATTATTGATCAAATAGAACTTAAAGCAGAACCGGCTTCTTCTTTTGATAAATGATCTTCAATTGCGGAATCATATTCTTCCTGCCACCAATCGATCGTTCCCCAGAAATCGCCATTCATCAACATCTCACCGCTTGTTACCAGTCCAATTCTTTCATGCGGAAAGTCTTTCATTGCATTTTCAAACTTTTCGATCAGGTCAGCTTTTACACTTACCACTACCCTGCTTTGACCTTCACCAAATAAATAAGCATCTTCACGCAGGTCTTCTTTTGTTTCTACCGTAAATCCAAGTTCACGATTAAAACCGCTTTCACATAATGTAATAAATAAACCGCCTTCGCTTATATCATGTGCTGATTGGATCAATTTTTTATTTATCAGTTCAGTAATTTTTTGTTGTAATGAAAATTCTTCTTCCAATTCAAAATATGGTGCTGGTGAAAATTCCACATTACAGATCTTAGCGAGATATTGCGATGAATTAATATCATTGGTTGATCGACCCAGTAAATAAATGACATCCCCTTCTTCTTTAAAATCTAATGTCATCTTTTCATTTATATTTTCCAATAAGCCAACCATTCCAATTGTAGGTGTTGGATAAACAGGGCCGTCAGGATTTTGGTTATAAAAACTTACGTTACCACCGGTAACTGGTGTATCAAATTTTCTGCATGCCTCTCCCATTCCTTTTATCGCTTGTACAAATTGATAATATACTTCAGGATCGTAAGGATTTCCAAAATTCAGACAATTGGTTACACCAAGAGGCTGACCTCCGCTACATACAATATTTCTTGCCGCTTCACTCACTGCGATCATTGTTCCCTTGTAAGGATCAGCAAAAACATAACGGCTATTGCAGTCTGTAGTGATCGCCAAACCTTTCTTAGTTCCTTTTACCAAAACAACCGGTGCATCAGTTGGCGCATTTGTTGAAGCATTATTAGTGCAAACCATACTATCGTACTGGTTATATATCCAACGCTTCGATGCAATAGATGGAAGTATGATCAATTTTTCAGCAACCGCTTTTAGATCTTCGGGGACAGGAATTGAATTCGAATCAAACTTTTTTATTTCACTTAAATATTTCGGTTCACGATATTCTCTTTCATATTGCGGCGCACCACCACCTAATACAAGATCGTAAGCAGGAAGTGAGGCTTCCAATTCATTATTCATGTAAAAATTGAGAATTCCATCATCTGTTACTTCACCAATAACCGAACAAGGCAGATCCCATTTCTCAAAGATCTTTGTCACTTCAGGTTCTCTCCCTTTTTCTGCTACTAATAACATTCTTTCCTGGCTTTCACTCAACAACAGTTCCCATGCTTTCATATTTTTTTGACGAGTAGGAACTTTATCAAGATCTATTCTCATTCCCACTTCACCCTTTGCACTCATTTCAGAAGTAGAACAAATTATTCCGGCAGCACCCATATCCTGCATACCAACTACAGCACCTGTTTGAATTACTTCCAGGCAAGCCTCTAATAACTTTTTTTCCTGGAAAGGATCACCAACCTGTACCGCTGGAAGATCTTGTGCACTTTCTGCAGTGATATCAGCAGATGCAAACGAAGCACCACCAATTCCATCTTTACCTGTGGCGCTTCCAACAAACATTACGGGATTACCTTTTCCTTTTGCAGTTGCAGAAACTGTTAGTCCTGCTTTTACAATACCAACACTCATCACGTTGACCAATGGATTGGTATGATAACATTCATCAAAATAAATTTCGCCGCCAACTGTCGGTACACCAAAACAATTTCCATAGTGACCAATGCCATGCACTACACCGGAAAGTAAATGTTGTGTTTTATCTTCCTCTAAATTTCCAAAACGCAAAGAGTTTAGTGCGGCAATAGGTCTTGCACCCATTGTAAAAATATCACGATGTATTCCACCTACACCTGTAGCTGCTCCCTGAAATGGCTCAATAGCCGAAGGATGATTATGAGATTCAATTTTAAAAACAACACCAAGCCCGTCGCCGATGTCCATCAACCCGGCATTTTCTTCACCAGCTTTTACAAGCATACGACCACCCTCTCGAGGTAAAGTCTTTAACCACTTAATAGAGTTTTTATAGCTGCAATGTTCACTCCACATGCCACTGAAAGCACATAGTTCATTAAAATTTGGTGTACGTCCGAGTTTCTGCTTAATGAGTTCAAATTCTTCAGCTGTTAAGCGAAGTTGCTCCGCAGTTTTTGCAGTTATTTCCATAGATTTTAAAGAAAGCGCAAAACTAATGATATTGTACCATGTGAGCTGATGTGATAACTATGTTTTATAAACTTTAAATTCACTTTTGAGTATCTTATCTTTTAGTTGATATACAGAACATCAAAGATTTATGGCTATTTTGCGCAGATAAACCTGATCGATTGTATTATTTATTATTTGCAGGATATCTCTGCTTGTTTGCCTGGTTACTTACAAGACTTGGTTTCTTTAAAAAATCGGGGCTCAGCAATGCCCAATTAGTTATCTTGTTTTTACTGAAGGTAATGGCCGGCATTTTTTATGGGTGGATCGGTATTTATTACGGCCAGTATGCTTATATGTATGATACGTGGGGTTATCATTACCTAAGTGTGGACGAATACAAACTGCTTTTCCACAGTCCATCAGAATATTTCTTCAATATTTTTCATAGTGGGTATGAAAATAAATATGGAGGTTTTTTTTCCTCAGATTATTCCTGGTGGAATGACCTGAAGAGTAACATGCTCATTAAGTTCCTCTCATTGGTAAACGTTTTCAGTTTTGGTAATTATTACGTTAATGTTATTTTCTACTCATTTATCACTTTCACAGGACCGGTTGCGATTTATCGTGTGTTCAATGATGTATTTCCAGCTAAAAAAGTGCAAGTGTTACTTGCAACTTTTTTAATCCCTTCATTTGCTTATTGGACGAGCGGTATTCATAAAGACGGCCTTGTTTTTATGGCGATTAGCCTTATCATTTATCATGTCTATTTTGGATTAAAAGATAAGAAGTTCAGGCTTTCCCGCATATTCCCTTTGTTTATTGCAGTTATTATTATTCTTTCATTCAGAAATTTTTTGCTTATAATACTGATCCCCGCATTATTTGCATGGATACTTTCCACAAGGATCCCAAAAAGAAATGCTATCATTTATATTTCTACTTATTTGATATGTGGGTTACTTTTCTTTTCATTAAGATATGTTTTTCCCGGCCTTGATTTTCCACAAGCTGTTGTTGACAAGCAAAAAGCTTTTAAAACTTTGCAGGGGAATTCGGGTATTGATCTGCCTGAATTAAAACCAACAATTGGAAGTTTTTTAATGAATACACCACATGCGTTAAACTCCACAACTCTTCGTCCACATCCTGGAGATGTAAAACATATTCTTTCAATGGCAGCAGCATCAGAGACCGCCTTTCTTTTGCTTCTTTTTTTTCTATTCTTATTTTGGCGATCCAATGGAATAAACTCACCTTCTTTTATTTGGTTTTGTATCTTCTTTTCTTTTTCTTTTTTATTATCAATTGGTTTTACTGTAAGTTTTCTTGGGGCTATTGTTCGATACAGAAGCATTATCCTGCCATTTTTATTGGTTCCAGTTATTAGTTTGATTGATTGGCAAAGGATCTATTCAATCCTATTTAATAATATTAAAAATAATTCTAATGTTTAAAATACTTAAATAAATCTCCATCTTTTTATTAACCCTTATTCATTTTTTGACAAAATTTTCCACATTTTGCCAAAAAAAACGTTTACATCTTGAAAAAATATTGGTTTTATTATTCAATATGCTTTTTTTTGCATTTGAACCCCTTTATTAAAATTTAAATGCAATTGTTATGGTGTCAACAAAACTCGAATACATCTGGTTGGATGGGTATAAGCCAATTCAGAGTCTCAGAAGTAAAACTAAGATCGAAAAAAACTTTAGTGGCAAACTAGAAGATTGCCCAATGTGGTGCTTTGACGGTTCATCTACTGAACAAGCTCCCGGCGGTTCATCAGACTGTTTATTAAAACCAGTATTTATTGCGAAAGACCCACAAAGGAAAAACGCTTACCTCGTTATGTGTGAAGTGTTAAGTTCCGATAGCACTGCTCATGAATCAAATGGCAGAGCAACAATTGAAGATGACGACAACGATTTCTGGTTTGGATTTGAACAAGAATATTTCTTGTGGAATCCTGCCACAAATAAGCCTATTGGTTTCCCTGAAGGTGGATTTCCCGGACCACAAGGTCCTTATTATTGTTCAGTTGGCGCTACAAACTCTTATGGTCGTGCAATGGTAGAAGAACATCTTGATGCATGTCTTGAGGCCGGATTAAATGTCGAAGGCATTAATGCTGAGGTAGCAACCGGGCAATGGGAGTTCCAGATTTTTGCCAAAGGCGCAAAAGCAGCCGGCGACCAGGTCTGGGTGGCTCGTTATTTATTAGAAAGGATCGGAGAAAAATATGGTATCGCTATCAATTGGCATTGCAAACCGCTTGGTAATCTTGATTGGAACGGTAGTGGAATGCATGCAAACTTCTCTAATGAATTATTAAGAACTTGCGGAAGCAAAGAGATATACGAACAGATCTGCGAAGGATTCAGGCCGTTTGTGAAAGAGCATATTGAAGTTTATGGATCAGATAATCATCTTCGTCTTACTGGTAAACATGAAACTGCAGCAATAACGGATTTCAAGTTTGGCATTTCTGATCGTGGCGCGTCAATTCGTATTCCTATCGGTACTGTTGAAAAAGGCTGGAAAGGCTGGTTAGAAGATCGACGTCCGAATAGCGCTGCTGATCCTTATAAAGTAGCTGCACGCATTATTAAGACTGTGAAAATAGCTGAGGCTAACTTAGTCCAGGTAAGTCAAAGAGAAAAGAAAGTTGCTTAACAGAAGAGGTTTAATAAATATTTATTCACCAAATTTTAAGGTAAGCTTTTAAACAGGGCTTACCTTTTATATTTGAGACCAATTAAAAAAAGAAAAAAAATATCATGTCATTACGATTCAACGCTATCAACAATTTATCTTCTGCACAGGAAGTGCAGGTAGAAAATCCTACCAGGATAACAGCGATTTTTGGTGAAAGTGTATTTACAGTAAAAACTGCCAGGGAATTTTTAAGCGATGAAGCTTACAAAAGTCTTGTTGGTTCGATTAGGGCTGGCCAAAAGATCGATCGTGCGATGGCCAACCAGATCGCCAGTGGCATTCGCTCGTGGGCAGAAGGAAAAGGTGTCACTCACTTTACACACTGGTTTCAACCATTAACAGGAACTACTGCGGAGAAACATGATTCATTTTTTACTATAAAAAGTGATGGTACACCAATCGAACAATTTGAAGGCGACGCGTTGATACAACAAGAGCCAGATGCTTCATCTTTTCCTAGTGGTGGTTTGCGTGCAACATTTGAAGCGAGAGGTTATACAGCATGGGACCCTTCATCTCCTGCATTTATTATGGAGATCGGTAATGGAAAAACGCTTTGCATCCCTACCATCTTTGTTTCTTATACCGGTGAATCACTTGACTATAAAGCACCGCTATTAAAAGCTTTAGAAGCATTAAATAAATCAGCTGTTGATGTTTGTAATTATTTCGATAGAAATGTTACCCGGGTAACTGCTACTCTTGGATGGGAGCAAGAATATTTTATTATTGATGAAGGTCTCTTTAATGCCCGTCCTGACTTGGTAATGTGCGGAAGAACAGTATATGGACATAGCTCCGCAAAAGGTCAGCAATTAGAAGATCATTATTTCGGATCTATTCCCGAAAGAATATATGCTTTTATGCGTGACTATGAAAATGAAGGATACAAATTGGGTATTCCTCTTCGCACAAGACATAATGAAGTGGCGCCTGCGCAATATGAATGTGCCCCGATCTTTGAAGAAGTAAGTGTTGGCGTTGACCATAATTCTTTACTAATGGATGTCATGGATCGTGTTGCACGTCGTCATAAGTTGAGAGTATTGTTGCATGAAAAACCATTTGCAGGGATAAATGGTAGCGGCAAACATAATAACTGGAGCATGGCAACTGATACAGGTGTAAATCTTTTAGCACCTGGCAAAACACCAAAGACAAACCTGATGTTCCTCACTTTTTTTGTAAATACAATTAAAGCTGTTCATGATTATGCTGATGTATTAAGAGCGTCCATTGCATCGGCGCCTAACGATCATCGTCTTGGAGCTAATGAAGCGCCGCCGGCTATTATTTCTGTCTTTATAGGCGAATACCTTACAAAAGTTTTAAACGAGTTCAAAGAAAGAGTAACTGCGAAGATGGATGAAACAGATGAAAGTATGTTGAAGATAGACATCCATAAAAGCATTCCTGAGCTTTTGCTTGATAACACAGACAGGAACAGAACATCGCCGTTTGCATTTACGGGAAATAAATTTGAATTCCGTGCTGTAGGTTCTTCTGCGAATTGCGCCAATGCAATGACTGTTTTGAATACGATCATGGCTGATACATTGAAGAAATTCAAATCAGAAGTAGATGCACATATTGAGAAAGGTGATAAAAAAGAGATCGCTATCATGCATGTGCTGCGTCAATACATTGTTGCGAGTGAAAAAGTTTTGTTCGAAGGTGATGGTTATGGCGAAGCATGGCAAAAAGAAGCAGAGAAAAGAGGTTTGCCGAATGTCAAAACAACGCCACTTGCTTTGGATGCAATGGTAACAGATAAGGCAAAAAAACTTTTTGAAAATAATGATGTGTATACTCATGGGGAATTGGAAGCAAGGCATGAAATAGAGTTGGAAAAATATATCAAGAAAGTACAGATCGAAAGCCGTATTATGG
>DASYQG010000346.1:0-3395 GCA_036005825.1 Chitinophagaceae bacterium
TTATACAATGCAATGATCGCTCCATTAATAAATTATTCCGTGAAAGGTTTTCTATGGTACCAGGGTGAGGCAAATACAAATCGTGCTGAAGAGTATGCAAAACTGCAGCCGGCACAAATTATAGATTGGAGAAATAAATGGAAACAAGGCGGTCTCCCTTTTTTATATGTACAGCTTCCCGGTTTTATGGATTATAATTACTTGCCTTCAGAAAGTCAATGGGCAGGGTTAAGAGAATCTCAGTTAAGATCATTATCTGTTCCAAACACAGCAATGGTTGTCGCCATTGATCTTGGTGAATGGAATGATATTCATCCTGACAATAAAAAAACAGTTGGGGAAAGATTAACGCTGGCAGCAGAAAAACTTGCTTACGGGGAAAATAGTATCTATTCAGGCCCCATTTATGAATCATCAAAAGTGGAAGGAAATAAAATAGCGATCTCTTTCAGTAGTGTTGGTAGTGGTTTAATAGCAAATGATGGTGAAGAGTTAAGCGAGTTTGCAATTGCCGGTGCAGATAAAAAATTTGTTTGGGCAAAAGCAAAAATTGATGGAGATAAAATTGTTGTGTGGAATGATAATGTTCCGAACCCAATGTATGTACGTTATGCATGGGCCGATGATCCTGTGAATCCGAATTTGTATAACAAAGAAGGGTTACCCGCATCACCATTCAGAACTGATAAATAAAAATATAATCTGCATGAGTCGAAAACTTTTATCTGCAATTGTTTTAATTGGTTGTGTATACCTGCAATCAACTGCGCAAAATAAGATCGTTCTCGATGCTTCGAAAGCAAGAGACACCATCAATAAAAATATTTATGGTCATTTTTCTGAACATCTTGGCCGATGTATTTACGACGGATTCTATGTTGGTGAAAACAATAAAAACATACCCAACAAAAAAGGAATAAGGCTGGATATAGTTGAAGCATTAAAGAAATTGAAGATCCCGGTTTTGCGTTGGCCTGGCGGTTGCTTTGCAGATCACTATCATTGGAAGGATGCAATCGGTCCAAAAAATCAAAGAAAGCCGATCGAAAATATGATGTGGGGAAATGTTCGTGAAGACAACAGCTTTGGAACAAATGAATTTCTTGACATGTGCGAAATGATCAATGCAGATCCTTATCTCGCTGTCAACATGGGAGGCGGCTCAGTAGAAGAAGCCGTTGATTGGGTAAAATATGTTAATCACCCCAATGGAACAAGCTATCTCACTGACATGCGTCAAAAGAATGGAAGAACTAAACCATGGAACGTAAAATACTGGGGTGTCGGCAATGAATCATGGGATTGCGGTGGACATATGGATGTGGATTATTATGTCGATCAGTATAAGAAGTATGCCACCATGATGACCACTTATAATAATAGTGAAGGCCTTTTTCGTATTGCGGTCGGTCCTGGCACAGAAGATTTTCACTGGACAGAAGTTTTAATGAGAGATATACCCAAAAAATTAATTGATGGCGTTTCTATTCATCATTACTCAGTTATTAATTGGAGTAAAAAAAGCTCGGCGACAAATTTTACAGAAGATGAATATTTCAGAACTATGGAACAAGCTTACCGTATGGAGCGGATGATTAATGGCAATAGCGAAGTAATGGATAAATATGATCCGCAAAAGAAAGTGGCACTAATCGTAGATGAATGGGGAGGCTGGTATGAGGTGGAACCGGGTACTAACGGAGCTTTCTTATACCAGCAAAACAGTATGAGAGATGCAATGATCGCCGGACTTACATTAAACATCTTTAATAATCATTGCGATCGTGTAAGAATGGCTAACCTGGCACAAACCATTAATGTATTGCAGGCAGTAATTCTTACCAATAAAGAAAAAATGATCCTGACACCAACATACCATGTAATGGAAATGTACAATGTTCATCAAAATGCATTGATGATACCACTTACTGTATCAAGTAATGATTTTACTCTTGGTGAAAAGAAGATAAAAGCTGTTTCTGCTTCAGCTTCTAAAGACAAAAATGGCGATGTACATATTTCATTAGTGAATATTGATGCACATAATGAGCAGGAAATTACAATTGACTTAGGCGATTTGTCAGCGAAGTCAGTTACTGGTCGTGTTCTGCGTTCGGAAAAGTTGCAGGATCATAATTCATTTGATAATCCCGGTAAAGTAAAGCCATCCGTATTTAATAATGCTGTGCTGAATGGAAAATCTGTTTCGGTAAAGCTTCCACCCTTTTCTGTTGTAGTACTAACACTAAAATAATAATATGTCTCATTATATACGTTATAAAATGAAACGCTTAACTATCTTTTCTGTGATTTTGCTTGTTTGCATATTTCAAGGATATTCTCAAAATATTCTTAAGCAAGCACCTCAGGGTTTTGATTCTTTGCGAACAGAAATTCAACATGGCAAAATTGATACGATCAGCTATGAATCTAAAACAGTAGGTACTAATCGCAGGGCGATCATTTATACACCACCTGGCTTTTCGAAAAAGAATAAATATCCAGTTTTATACCTGTTACATGGTATTGGTGGTGATGAAAAGGAATGGTTGAACGGTGGTAAACCGCAAGTGATTCTCGATAATCTTTATGCAGAAAATAAGATCGAGCCCATGATTGTGGTTATGCCCAATGGCAGAGCAATGAAAGATGATCGTGCAGGTGGAAACGTTTTTGACAGCGCTAAAGTAGCAGCATTCGCCACATTTGAAAAAGATCTGTTGAATGACCTGATCCCATTCATTGAAAAAAAATATCCGGTGCTTATTGACAGGGAACATCGTGCCGTAGCAGGTCTCTCGATGGGTGGCGGCCAATCATTGAATTTTGGTTTGGGTAATTTGAACAAGTTTGCCTGGGTGGGTGGTTTTTCATCTGCACCGAATACAAAAAGACCCGAGGAATTAGTTCCTGATCCAGAAGCGGCAAAAAATAAATTGAAATTGCTTTGGATATCATGCGGAGATAATGATCCACTAATCTCCTTTAGCAAAAGAACACATGATTATCTCTATGAAAAAAATGTTCCTCATATTTATTATATAGAACCTGGAGTACATGATTTTAAAGTTTGGAAAAACGGCTTGTACATGTTCTCTCAGTTTTTATTTAAGCCTGTTGACATTTCAACTTTTTCAAAATACACAATTTTAGGTTCCTCGGCAGTTACCAATACACGTTCAGCAAAGTATCCACAAATATTACCGGATAATAGAGTTGTCTTTCGAATTAAGGCTCCTGATGCACAACGAGTACAAATCGACCTTGTAAAAAAATATGAAATGGCAAGAGACACCGGAGGTTATTGGATCGTAACGACTGATTCGGTAAGCGAAGGATTCCATTATTATTCTTTGATCATCGATGGAGTGGCACTTGCCGATCCCGCAAGTGAA
>DASYQG010000347.1:0-14300 GCA_036005825.1 Chitinophagaceae bacterium
CATTTATACGAATAAAGGGCAGTCCAATTTCAACGATTGTTTTATTCATTGAATTTACAAAAACTGGCGTCGTTAAATAGTTATTTAAATGAGAAACATCATAACCATTATGTTCAAATAACAAGTCGATCACCGCATCTGCATCCGTATGCGATAGAAGCTCTTCTGGAGAAATGATCCAATCAATTTTACAATAATCACTTACTCCGTTCGATAAAAGTTCCTCTTTCAATTGTTCATTTGTCAATACCACCAGCCGCATACATTATTTTTTGCAAAGAAAGGGCATAAACCTAAATTCGTTATCCTTAAATAAAATGAATGGAAAAACAAATCATTAATACACCATCTGCGCCGGCTCCTATCGGGCCTTATAACCAGGCGATCCTCGCCGGGGATATGCTTTTCATTTCCGGTCAAATTTGCATTGATCCATCTACCGGCGCATTAATGAACCAGGACATACAACAGGAAACGCACCAGGTGATGCACAACCTGCGTTCGATACTAACTTCAGCAGACATGAGTTTTCATCATGTAGTAAAGACGACGATTTTTATTACTGATATGAACCGTTTTTCAGAGATCAATGAAGTGTATGGAAAGTATTTTGATAGTAACAGTAGTTTTCCTGCAAGAGAAACTGTACAGGTATCAGCATTGCCAAAATTTGTAAATGTGGAGATCAGTATGATCGCTGTTAAATAATTTATTGTCCCAGCTTTTTGCCTTGATTGAACTTTTGTTGCGACGCTCCGTTCATCTTACTGTCCTTTGTTGTACACTTGCGTCGCAGTTTATCCAGACACTGAGCACAGCGAAGTGGAAGGGTCGCACTCTTCAGGGTTCTTTTCGCTAATCATCAATTATTGTAAGCTCATGCGCCGGTTAGTACAAATAATTTTATTGAAACCGATCTTATGGTTCTCAAGAAAATTTACATCCCGGCCTGAGCGACCAAGAATATTCAAAGCATTATCAGAATTATTCAGAAATATTAAAGAAGAGCCGGGAAAGAAAGGAGTTGTTCTTTCGCTTAAAGAAAATAGCCGAATCATTATTTTTTCAGATCAACATCGTGGCGCCAAAAATGGCGCTGATGATTTTATGAAAGCTGAAACAGGCTATCTCTCTGCACTTGACTATTATTTTGAGAACAAATTTCAATACATCAGTCTTGGTGACAGCGAGGAACTTTGGGAAAATACATTAAACCAGGTAAAGAAGAATAACACTTTAACTTTCGAGGCCGAGAAGAAATTTATATTGAAGGACAGGTTCTTTAAAGTTTTTGGCAATCATGACCTTTATTGGGACAATAGTCCCATTGCATCGCAACAGTTAAAGATGATCTATGGAAAAAAACTTCGGGTATTTGAAGGAATGATCCTTGAAAAAGATAATAAAGAGGAACCTACACAAGAAAAAAAAAGCAAAGATCCTTTTTCATTCCTGAAATTAAAACCAAATGAAGACCCCGATATTTTGCCAATTGCCAACTGCCCATTGACTATTTTTCTCACACACGGACACCAGGGCGATGCAAGCAGTGATGGAAATTGGTTCAGTAAATTTTTCGTAGCCAATATCTGGGCGCCATTACAATCTTACCTAAGAATAAATTTCAATACACCGGCTTATGATGAAGATCTGAAAACGGCTCATAACCTAATCATGTATGAGTGGTCGGCAAAATTTAAAAGCCTTGTTTTGATTACCGGCCATACTCACCAGCCGGTTTTTGAATCACTTACCCATCCCGAAAAATTGTACAAGCAAATGGGGGATGCGATCAAAGCAAACAAGACAGAAGAAGTAAAACAAATTGAAGAAGAAATTAAAAGAAGAGGCCGGGATTATAAAACAACTCCTGCACAATACCTTACAATGAAACCATCGTATTTTAATTCAGGCTGCTGTTGCTATCGTGATGGAGACATTACTGGCATTGAAATAACCTATGAAAAAATTTCATTGGTGAAATGGAACATTAATAAACAAAGAGAAGTGCTGGATGAAACCAGGTTAGATAATTTGCAACAGCTTTTAAAATAATCACATTAGCATTTCACTGTTTTCTTTTTCTTTCCAATAGATCCTCTTGCTTCTATCTTCTTTATATATTCTGCCGCAGGCGGAACTTTGCATGCAGTTCCTCCCATATCAACGTAAACATCCCCGATCTTTTTTGAAATTTCGAGGGCCGCTTTTGTAAGCTCCTTTATATATGCGCCAACGCCAATCACAAACCCATTCATTGTATAACGAACACGATTGGGAGCTGAATGAATTTCTTTTACAATTCGCTGCAGTAATTTTTTTATTAGAGCAATGTTCAACTCATTATCTGGCTTCAGGGCAATAACGCCTGATAAAGTATTCCATCCCGTAGAAGCGACATTTTCTTTAGCCGAGTCGATCCATTTCATTCCCAATTCCCAGCCGTATTCACTTTCTGCCGCTACCCACGCAACCGTATACTCACTGATACCTTTGCTGGTAGATCTCTCCGCCCATTGCTGAATATCTTTTTTACTCATTTCTGATTCATCGGCAATCAATCCTGCCAAGTACATTGCATCGTAATTACCTGTAGCAAAAAGCCCCATGGCGAGTTCATGATCTTTCTTTACTTTTTTTTGTATCACTTTTAGATCGGCAATCTTTACACCATACATGGGCCCGGTGCCTCCATGATTTTTGAAAATTTTCCTTATGGATTCAGAACCTTTCTTTTCAAGTTCTTTCATTATTTGTTCTGTTGTCATAAAATAGTTTTTTAAGAATTAATGATCATGGGACGCATTATAATCGCAAATTATAAAAAAACCCTCCGAAAAGGAGGGCTTAATTTTTAAAAAGGTTTTTCTTTCATTTTATTATTACTGCGATTGACATCTGGCAATTTCTTATCAGGGTCAAGTACAACATCTGTTACATTACTTGTTGTAGCCACATGAAATGTCCATGAAGTACCACGCTGCCAAATTTCTACAGGTAAGGTAAGGTCATGCACTTTTCCATTTTCTTCTTTTATTTGTATAAGAACAGGCATTGCCATCTTCTCCAAATTATCAACAGTGATATTAACTCCGTTTGCCGGGTCATTGCGGATATATTTTACATCTTTCACCGCCTGGTCAAGTTTCCATGTATTCAATACCCACCCACGCCAAAACCAACCAAGATCTTCACCAGAAACATTTTCCATAGAATGAAAGAAGTCCCATGGTGTCGGATGTTTAAAAGCCCAGCGATTTACATATTCGCGGAAAGCCGCATCAAATCTTTCTTTGCCAAGCACTACATCACGTAATGCATTCAGCATCATCGATGGTTTTTCATATGCTGCAATACCAAGATCATTCTGGCCGATGACATCAGGCTCATTGAACAAGCCATCCATACTATCGCTGAAAACATAATTCGTCATATCACCCGGAAAGAATGATGCAGATGCAAACTCGCCTTTATTAAATTCTTCTGTTGACAAGCCATTAATAAATGTATTAAAGCCTTCATCCATCCATGCATACTTTCTTTCGTTGCTTCCAACGATCATCGGGAACCAGGTATGACCAAACTCATGATCCGTAACTCCCCATAAACCACCTCCTGCAGAAGTATAACCACAAAAAACAATACCGGGATATTCCATACCGCCAACAATACCTGCGACATTCGTTGCAGCAGGGTAAGGAAATTCAAACCATTTGTTTGAATAATGTTCAATGGCTCCTTTCACCATTTCAGTGCTGCGTTGCCATCCATTTTTCTTTATACTTTCAACAGGATAAGCGCTGATGGCCATTGATCTTTTTCCACTTGGTAAATTAATTTTTGCTGCATCGATCACAAAAGCTTTTGAAGCACCCCATGCCACATCTCTTGCATTGGCAATTTTAAATTTCCATGTGCAGCTTGGTTTATTCGGTCTTGATGATGCTTCTTTTATTTCTTTTTCGTCACGGATGGTTACAGCTTTATCACTGTTCTTTGCCTCAGCCCATCTTTTTTGCTGATCTGCAGTATAACAATCTTGTGGATTTAGTAATTCTCCTGAACCAACAATGATCAGATCGGAGGGCGCAGTGATAGTATATTCCAGGTCACCATATTCAAGATAAAACTCACCTTGTCCAACATAGGGTAGCGTATTCCAACCCTGGATATCATCGTACACACATAAGCGGGGGAACCATTGGGCAACTTCGTATACCCAGCCATTTTTTGTTTTTATTCTTCCCATACGATCCGTTCCATATTCAGGAACTGTAAATTCAAAAACGATCTTAACTTTTACTTTGTTACCAGACCCTTTCAGTGCGTCATTTAACCAAACCTGCATACGGGTATCAGTGACAGTATATTTTGGGGTGTAGGGTTTAGCTCCATCAACACTTATTGATTTTATCACATCACCTTCGGTAAATTTTGTATTTGCCCAGCGTCCACCAGCTTGTGTTGTTGTTGCAGAACCGCGGGAATCTTCCCGGTAAATATTCTGATCAACCTGTAACCATAAAAACTTGAGGTTATCGGGACTGTTGTTAGTGTAAGTAATCTCAACATCTCCGCTCACCTTATGGGAACCTGTATCAAGTGTTGCATTGATCTTGTAATCGGCACGGTTCTGCCAATACTTTGGACCGGGTTCACCGCTTGCACTGCGGTAATCGTTTCCGGGGTAAGGATAAAACTGCGGATAAAATGCTTCCTTGTTATCATATTTTGTTACCTGTGCATATTGACTAATAACAATCAGGGATAGAATAAATCCAATAAAAAGCTTCTTCATGTAAAATAATTTTTAAATCGGGGTGTAAATTAACTTAAAAGGGCAAGTTTGAACCTACCGCTTGAAAAGTATTTTATATTTTTTAAATAAAAAATGATTCTGCGATGGCAATACTGTCTGGTTTGCCAACATCTACCAACTTATCACCAGTATGATCAAAACCAAGAATAAGATGCTCAGCGGCCAGGGCCAGGTATACATCGATAAGTGAAAATTTTCCTAAGAATCCTTTTTCTTCCATTAATCTGAAAACATCATATTCAAAAACGACAACGCAGCTGTAAGCCTTTTCATGGTATTGAGTTTTCGGGATCGAGATCTTATCCTCACCTGTTGTTGCATTCCGCCAGCCACAAAGCCGCTCATTTTCATCAAATAGAAGGTAACGGGAAGTTTTTCTTTTTGTTACTCCGAAACTGATCAACGCTTTTTTTTGTGTATGAAATGAGATCAGCTTATTAATATCAAGATCTGTAAGAATATCAGCATTGCAGGTGACGAATTTTTCACCCGGAATGAAAAACTCTTTTGCTTTCAGCAACCCACCACCGGTTTCAAGCAGTTCATCTCTTTCATCACCGATCGTGATCTTGCTTCCCCATCCTTTGCTTTTTATAATCGTTTCAATTAGCTGATCGGCAAAATGATGAACATTAACAACAACATCCTTAATTCCGTATTGCTGTAAATATTCAATATTCCTTTGTAATAACGACTTATTGTTTACGGGTGCAAGTGCTTTTGGATGATCGTTTGTCCATGGTTTGAACCTTGTTCCTAATCCTGCCGAAAAGATCATTGCCTTCATGTACTGAACTAGTTTTCGATTTTATTGATCCAATTCTTTTCATCCTGGATCAAATGTTTTAATTCAATTTTTACTTTGAATTTATTTCTTAAATGTCTTGCCAGCGCATCCGCCGCATATACACTGCGATGCTGTCCGCCGGTGCAGCCAAAACTTATCATCAAACTTTCAAAATCTCTTTTGAGATAATCTTCAACAGTTATATCAACAATATCAAAAACGCTGTTAAGGAATTCAGTCATTTTAGTTTGTTGTTCTAAAAAATCTTTCACAGATTTATCACGGCCCGTTTGCGATTTAAATTCTTCGAACCTTCCGGGATTTAGAATGCCACGGCAATCAAAAACAAATCCGCCGCCATTACCTGTTTCATCCACCGGTAATTCTTTTTTATAGGAAAAACTATTGATCTTAACTGTCAATGGAGTTTCGTCAGTAGCCTGCAAGGGGGTGAACTGCTGAATGATCTCATCATCTACGCAAATGTCAAGCACTCGTTTAAATTCAGGCAATGAAATACCGAAGCTTTGATTATTAATGAACCATTTCAAATTTGTCAATGCCAGGGGAATGCTTGTTAAGAAATGTGCTTTACGTTCAAACAAACCACGAAAGCCATAAGCGCCGAGAACCTGTAACAAACGGATCATAACATAGCCATTATACTGGCTTTTAAAAACTGGTTTATTAACTTTTGAGCCGATGAGTTTTTCTAATGCACCGATATAATCATTCAAAAGTTTTTCTTTCCAGTCATCTGAAAGATTTGCCCTTGCTTGCCAAAGCATACTGGCCACATCGTATTGCGGCGCTCCTTTCATTCCTCCCTGGTAGTCGATGAAATGAATCGAATTATCTTTTTTTACCATTATGTTCCTACTCTGAAAATCACGAAACATAAAGTATTTGTATTCGGTGTGAGTTAAATAATTGCTTAACGCTTCAAAATCGTCAATAAGTTTTTGTTTATCGTATGGCTTTCTTAAGGCATCTAAAAAATAATATTTGAAATAGAGAAGATCAGCCATGATCGCCTGTTTTCCAAATTCTGTATTCGTAAGACAACGATCATAATCAAGTCCTTCATCACCTTGTACATGAAGTTTGGCAAGGGTTTGCAAACTTTTTTGAAAGAGACCATATATTTCATCGGTATAACCTTCTGATTCCAACCGATCGATCAGTGAGATATCACCAAAATCTTCCTGCAAATAAAACATGCGATCATCACTGATCGCAAGAATGTTCGCCATGGGTAATTTTTTGCCAAAGAAATTTTCAGAAAAATAAAAAAAGGTTTCGTTCTCTTTTATATTGGCACCGTAAGTACCAATGATGGTAGAGCCATCCTGCTCATGAATACGAAAATATCTCCTTTCGCTGCCAGATCGTGGCAATACATCAATTGAAGCAGCTTCTTTGCCACGCCATTTTTTATATAGCTCAAGTGTAGATTCGATAATATGCTGCATGAGGCAAATGTAATAAACCCGATTCAAACCTTTGAAAGGATCGCTTTTTGGAAGAGTTTGAAATCAATAGCTTGTGTCACTAACAGGCATTAGCTTTTTCATCTATTTTTGTAGTTCGTATGGGATATACTCCAAAAAACAAAGTCAGGATCGTTACGGCAGCTTCATTATTTGACGGACATGATGTTGCTATTAATATCATGCGACGGATCATGCAATCGAAGGGAGCGGAAATTATTCATCTTGGTCATAATCGTTCGGTAAAAGAAATCGTGGAAGCAGCTATTGAAGAAGATGTACAAGGAATTGCAATTACGAGTTACCAGGGTGGGCATGTAGAGTTTTTTAAATACATGAAAGACTTGCTGGATGAAAATGGGTGTGGGCATATAAAAATTTTTGGTGGTGGCGGCGGAACTATTTTGCCTGAAGAAATTGATGATCTTCATAAATATGGTATCACAAAGATCTATTCCCCTGACGATGGAAGAAGAATGGGGCTTGAGGGAATGATAGAAGATGTGATCATGAAATGCGATATTCAATTAAATGGAAAAGCTGATTACAAAACTCCATTGAAATTAGAAGAAGTAAAAGACGTGAGAGTGATCGCAAGAGAGATTACTAATGCTGAAAATGGTCAACAGTCAACAGGCGACGGTTCACAGCTAGAGAAAACGATCCCTGTACTTGGAATTACAGGAACGGGTGGTGCAGGAAAGAGCAGTGTAACTGATGAGATCGTTCGTCGCTTCCTAACCAATTTTACTGATAAAACAATCGCAATAATTTCTGTCGACCCTTCAAAGAAAAAAACTGGAGGAGCATTATTGGGTGACAGGATAAGAATGAATTCTATTTCTCATCCGAGAGTTTATATGCGTTCACTAGCAACAAGAGACGACAACACTGCATTAAGCGGTGCCGTACAAGAGGCGATCGATATATGCAAGGCAGCAGCATTTGATTTTATTATTTTAGAAAGTGCAGGAGTGGGGCAAAGTGATGCAAGTATACTTGATCATTGTGATGTAAGTATGTATGTGATGACGCCGGAATATGGCGCAGCATCACAGTTGGAAAAGATCAATATGCTTGATTATGCTGATCTTGTTTGCATCAATAAATTTGATAAAGCGGGGGCGTTAGATTCATTAAATGATGTAAGAAAGCAGTATAAAAGAAATCACCAGTTATTTACAGCAAAAGATGAAAGCCTGCCAATCATCGGCACAGTTGCCAGTAAGTTTAATGATGATGGCGTGAATCATTTGTTTAAAATACTGCTGAAAAAAATCGAAGAAAAAACAAATATAAGTTTTGGTAAATATCATTTTCCTGAAGCAGCTAAGGTCACACTGGCAATCATCCCTTCCAACAGGGTCAGGTATTTAAGTGAAATAAGTGAAAGCAACAGGAGCTACGATCAATTGGTAAAAGAACAATCAGCAATTGCCACAAAACTTTACCAGTTGCAAGGTGTATTGGACCAGATAAAAAATTTTTCATTTGCCCAGGGTTCACAGGGGTTTTCTACGGCAATGCTTGAAAAAATGAAATTATTTTACGAAGAACAATTAACGCCGGTTGCAAGAAAGCTAATCACAAACTGGCAATCAAAAATAAAAGCTTACGAAAAAGATTACTATGAATATAAGGTTCGTGATAAAGTGATCCGGCAGGAAATGTTCAGTAAAAGTTTATCGGGAACAAGAATTCCCAAAGTTGTTTTGCCAAAGTTTAAAGATTGGGGTGATCTGCTTCGGTGGCAGGCACAGGAAAATGTACCCGGCTCTTTTCCATTTACGGGCGGTGTATTTCCATTAAAAAGAGAAGGGGAAGATCCAACAAGGATGTTTGCCGGCGAAGGCGGGCCTGAACGAACTAATAAACGTTTTCATTATGTAAGTGTTGATCAACCGGCAAAAAGATTATCAACGGCATTTGACAGCGTAACGCTTTATGGGGAAGACCCTGATTATCGCCCCGATATTTATGGAAAGATCGGTAATGCAGGTGTAAGCATTGCGACAGTTGATGACGCAAAAAAATTATACAGTGGTTTTGATCTTTGTGATCCGAAGACATCTGTTTCAATGACAATCAATGGGCCTGCGCCAATGCTGCTTGCTTTTTTTATGAATGCAGCAATTGATCAACAATGCGAAAAATGGATTGCAGTGAATGGTGAATGGTCAATGGTGAATGATGCACTGAATAAAAAGTATCAAAATCTCTCAAAGCCTGTATATAATAATACATCATCACCGAACAGTTTGCCAATAGGAAATGATGGGCTTGGGTTGAAATTACTTGGATTGAGTGGGGATGAAGTTTTACCAAAAGATATCTATGAGCGATGCAAACAAGAAGCGCTGCAACAAGTAAGAGGAACTGTGCAAGCCGATATTTTAAAAGAGGACCAGGCACAAAACACTTGCATTTTTTCTACAGAGTTTGCGTTAAAATTAATGGGGGATGTGCAGGAATATTTTATCAGGCAAAAGATCCGCAATTTTTATAGCGTAAGTATCAGCGGTTATCATATTGCAGAAGCTGGTGCTAATCCTATTACACAACTTGCATTTACATTGTCAAATGGATTTACTTATGTTGAATATTATTTGAGCCGTGGAATGAACATTGATGATTTTGCACCAAATCTTTCCTTCTTCTTTAGTAATGGAATGGACCCTGAATACAGCGTGATCGGAAGAGTAGCCCGACGAATATGGGCAAAAGCAATGCGGTATAAATACAAAGCCAACAAGCGTAGCCAAATGCTCAAGTATCATATTCAAACATCGGGTAGAAGTTTGCATGCACAAGAAATTGATTTTAACGATATACGTACAACTTTGCAGGCACTCTATGCTATTTATGATAATTGTAACTCCCTTCATACAAATGCTTACGATGAAGCAATAACAACGCCAACCGAAGAAAGTGTAAGAAGAGCAATGGCAATCCAATTGATCATCAATCGTGAATTGGGCTCGGCAAAAACAGAAAATTTTACTCAGGGAAGCTTTGCAATTGAAGAATTGACTGATCTGGTGGAAGAAGCAGTGCTTAGTGAATTTGATCGCATTACTGAACGTGGGGGAGTGCTGGGTGCAATGGAAAGAATGTATCAGCGAAATAAAATTCAGGAAGAGAGCTTGTATTATGAACACCAGAAGCATACCGGTGAATATCCTATAGTCGGTGTGAATACCTTTTTAAACAAACAAGGTTCACCAACGATAATTCCAAACGAAGTAATAAGAAGTACGAAAGAAGAAAAAGAGCAACAGATAAATAATCTTCATGCTTTTTGGAAAAGAAATGAAAACAGGTCAGAGGAAATGTTGAAACGTCTAAAAGCAGCTGCTATTAAAAATGAAAATTTATTTGAAGAATTGATGGAGACGGTTAAGTGTTGCTCTCTCGGGCAAATAACTCATGCACTTTACGAAGTCGGTGGACAATACAGAAGAAATATGTAAGCTGTTTAGAAATATTCGTTTGGCTTAATTAACTTTCCCCCCAAAATATATTTCAGAATGAAAAGAATACTGACTTTTCTTTTAGTGATCATTTTCTTTGGTGCATGTGTCCATAATAAATATGCTTCAACAAATAAAACTTATAAGAAGCAGGTAAAGAATTATGCAAAGCTTTTGCGGGAATACCCGGTAAAAGATTCCGTGGGTCTGCAATATGCTAATAATTGGGTGGGCACTACAAATTTTTCTATGCGCCGGCCCAATTTTGTCATTATACATCATACCGCTCAGGATTCATGTGAACAGACCTTGCGAACATTTACTCTTCCACGAACTGCTGTAAGTGCTCATTATGTTGTTTGTGAGGATGGCACCGTTCATCACATGCTGAATGACCTATTACGGGCACACCATGCTGGTTTGGGTAAATGGGGAAGTGTTTCTGATATGAACAGTTGCAGCATCGGTATTGAAATTGATAACAATGGAAGTGAGCCTTTCACTGAGCCGCAGATGAATAGTTTACTACAATTGCTTGACCGGTTAAAAAAAGCTTATAATATTCCCCAGGCAAATTTTATCGGGCATATGGATTGGGCACCGGGAAGAAAGGTGGATCCGAGCCGTTATTTTTCGTGGCAAATATTGGCAGAAAAAGGTTTTGGATTTTGGTATGATACGACTAATGTAGAAGTGCCTGTGGATTTTAATGCATTGCAGGCATTAAGAATTATTGGGTATAATATTAATAAGCCAGAGATAGCTATTCAATCCTATAAAATTCATTTTGTGCCACAGGATACAACGAGGACGATCAATGATGCCGATAAAAAGATTTTATTTGATCTTGAAAAGAAATATCAATAAATAAAAGATAGTGCTATGGAATTTGGAAGAGTTGAACTGAATGAATTGGACACCATTGATTTTTCATTACCAATAGAACCTGCATCAAATAAAAAAGTATTAAAGGGTAAGCCATCCAAAAATCCTAAAGTATATCTTGGCTGTGCCAAGTGGGGTAGATTAGAATGGGTTGGAAAAATTTATCCACCAAAGACAAAAGAAAAAAACTTTCTGCAGCATTATGTTGAGCATTACAACTGCATTGAGTTAAATGCGACTCATTATAAAATATATGGAGCGGCAGGAATAAGTAAATGGAAAGAGAAGGCGAAAGGGAAGGATTTCCTTTTTTGCCCTAAGATGTACCAGGGAATTACTCATCGCGGAACTTTGAAAGGAAAAGAGTTTTTAACAAGAGAATTTCTTCGCGGTGTACAAGCTTTTGAAGAACATCTTGGTCCCATCTTCGTTCAGGTCAGCGATACATTTTCTCCAAACAGGAAAGATGATCTGTTTAAGTTCATGCTATCACTTCCAAAAGAATTACAATTTTTCCTTGAAGTACGTCATCCTGCATGGTTTAGTAAAGAAAAAGAAAGAGAAGAATTGTTTGATTTTTTATTTACCTATAACATCGGAGCAGTAATTACTGATACTGCCGGCAGGAGAGATTGCGCACATATGCAACTAACGATTCCCAAAGTATTTATACGCTATGTCGGTAATAGTTTGCATGCTACTGATTATACAAGATCGGATGTTTGGGTTCAGCGAATGAAATATTGGTTAGATCATGGGTTACAAGAATTATATTTCTTTATGCATATGCATGATGAAGCTACTTCGCCGGAGCTGACAGTTTATTTAGTTGATAAACTGAATAAAGAATGTGGATTGGATTTAATTAAGCCGAAGTTTATAGAAAGCCCAGTGCCCAAAAAGAATATTCAAAAAGGATTATTCGATTAATGTACTTCATATAACTCATCCCATCTTGTTGTATGTCGGAGGCTGCGTAGTTCTTGTCTCATTTTCCAGTCTCTCGTAGTACCACTTGCCGCAAATTTCAACACATCATCCCTTTGACTAAAGTTGATGTTGTCGATCATATCCATTAATTTTCTTTCACAATTTTTATTCTCTGATACGAATAGATTTCCCTGTATCGACATATCAGGGACAATGCCGCTTAACATCACACCTGCTTTTTTATAAAAAGTTCCTTTTTCATATAATTTATCAACCAATGCCACAGCCGGTTTTATCAGCTCATTGGTAAATGAAGTGGCTGTTGGTAATGTGATGTAACTGGAATGAGTAGCCCCGCGAAAATCAACATTATGATTTTCGCCTTTTGCAACTACAAATACATTTATAACCCTTGCAGCGCTATGTTGTCTTCTTAATTTTTCTGCAGCTCTTGATGTATAAGTAGCAACTGCTTCTTTTATCGAATCAATATCTCCTACTGGATTTCCAAACATTCTTGTCGTAGCTATCATTTTTTTATTTACCAATTCATCTTCCATTTCTTCAGACGTGATCCCCTTCAATTCACGAACTAACCGAATACCCACTACACCGCCAAGATGTGTATGTGCAAATTCATCATTAAGGTTTCTAAGTTGCCAGGCATCATAGATTCCCCATAACTCTTTTAGTTTTTTTGCATACTGAAATCCAACTCCCCAAATATCACTTACGGGTGTTTTATGTAAGGCTTCACTGATCTTTTCTTCAGTATCAAGTACCGTTATACAATCTGTCAGATGTTTATTTTTCTTTGCCATGCGATTGGCAAGTTTTGCCAGTACTTTAGTCGGAGCTACACCAACAGAAACTTTTATTCCTGTCCAATTCTCTACTGTTGTTCTTATTTCTTTTGCGATAGCAGGCAGATCTTCCAATGGAAAAATGCTGAGATCAAGAAAAGCTTCATCAACAGAATAGACTTCTACATTTTTTTTGCCAAGCATTATTCGCAATGTTTCCATTACCCGCCAGCTGAGGTCACCATATAAATTATAGTTGGAAGAAAAAACTGCGACATCATGTTTTTCTATCAATGGCTTTGCCATAAAATAAGGGCCTGCCATCTCTACTCCTAATTTTTTTGCTTCATCGCTTCTTGAGACAATACAGCCATCGTTGTTGCTTAGCACAACAACCGGTTTCCTGTCGAGATGTGGCTTGAATAACCTTTCGCAGGAACAATAAAAATTATTACAATCAACAATGGCTTTCATAATAATGAATGAATAGAGTAAGCAACGACTCCCCACATTTTAAAATCACTAAACTCTGCAATATTGATCGGCTTGTACCTGTTATTATCTGGAATTAAAAACGCCGATGAAAAATTCTGATGATAGCGGCGCACCAGCAACTCGCCGTTTAATATCGCAACAATGATTTTCCCGTTGACCAGTTTCAATGATCGGTCAACAATTAAAATATCACCATCAAAAATGCCAGCTTCCTGCATTGCATCCCCTTTCATTCGAAAGAAGTAAGTCGCTGGTTTATTATGGACTAGCTGCTCATTCAGATCAATGCCCCGTTCCATATAATCATCGGCGGCAGCGCCAAAACCTGTTGCATTCGCTGTTTTCACTTCTTTCTGGGTAAACTGTTTTGTGCCTTTGTAGGCAGCGCCATAAAATTCTTCTCCTTCCATAAAAAATATTTTCTAAATAAAGTTGGTAAAAGTTTTTGATATAAACTAAAAATATTAGTAAATTTATACTAAATAAATTTGTACCAAAAAATCAGGAGGGTTATGCAATTACAAACTGTTACCACGGTTACGATCCCGGGTTACCGGATCTTTGAATACCTGCTTGTATTAAATCCGCATGAAGAGTTGCGCAACAAGATCATGAAAGTGA
>DASYQG010000348.1:0-2038 GCA_036005825.1 Chitinophagaceae bacterium
TCCTTTTACTTTTTGTCCCACTGCATTCTGAAGTGTCCATCCAAAATTATTCATCATCGCTTCATTGATGATGACAGAACTAACAGTGTCTGCTACGATCTCCGCTTTAAAATTTCTACCTGTAAGTAATTTCATACCAAGTACACGCAAATAATCCGGGTCAATAAAATATTCATAAACCTTTTTATCGCTACCATTATACCTGAACATTGCATAGCTCCATTCTTGTTCGCCACCTAATCCCAAGTCGGCACCTGCCGATCCGATAATTTCGGGATGACCTGCAAGTTTGTGCTTAAACAATGCGTATAAGTTTTTTGTATCAGGAATACCATCTGCGTCGATCACCATAACATTTTCCTTGTTAAATCCAGGGTGTTTTGCTTGCATATATCGTAGCTGTTGCAAAATGACAATCGTAGAGATGATCAATCCTATTGAAAGAACAAATTGCAACGTTACCAGCGAACGGGTAAATATATTAGAACCGCCCAGTCTAATTTTTGTTTTAAGCACCTCAACAGGCTTAAAAGACGATAAAACTAATGCAGGGTAACTTCCAGCAATCAGCGCCGTTAATATTACGACTCCGGTTAACAACCATAATAATTGCGGAAATTGTGTAATAGAGAAATTTAGATCTCTTTCTGAGAGTTTATTGAAGTATGGAAGCAGCGCTTTCGCAAGAAGTATTCCAAAGACTGCCGAAATAAAAGCGAGTAAGAATGCTTCGAAAAGAAATTGTTTTATTAAGGATATTTTTGAGCTGCCAATAACTTTTCTAACTCCCACTTCCTTTGAACGACCTGCTGAACGACCGATTGCAAGTGTTGTAAAATTGATGCATGCGATTATTAAAATTCCTGCGGCAATTCCAAGCAATATCCAAATTGTCTTTGTTTCAACGGGAACAACAGACCCCCCCGAAATCCTGGTATCGGTATGAATTGCCGTTAGAGGCTGCAAGCCCAAATAGGTTCTGGCTCCTTTACCCATCCATCCATCCTTCCTTGACCTTGCTTCTTCATCAGGATAATATTTTTTTCTGAATGAAACTAAAGTGTTTTTGTCAGACGGTAGATGACTGCCTGGCTTCAGTTGAACATAAGTTTGGTATGAATACCGGCGCCAGTTATTGATCCGCCCTGGAGCTGAAGGTGTTGTTGTTAAATAATTAAAGTTGCCAAGCAATTTAAATTGAATACTTGAATTGCCGGGAGGGTTCGCTGCAATGGCTGTTATTATAAATTGTTCAAACTTGTCTTCTGTTTTTATTTCGATAGTTTTTCCCAGTGGATCTGTTTTACCAAATAGATTTTTTGCTGCAGCTTCCGTTATCACCACGCTGTGCAGATCCTGTAAGGCTGTAACTGGTGATCCAACCGTTAATTTAAAAGAGAAAACAGAAAAAAATGAAGGGTCTGCAAAAACTACCTTTTCACGAACGACTTTGTTATTTACTTTTATAAAGCTTTCATTCGTCGCTTCACGAAAACGGACATAATTTTCTACGTCTGGTAAATCCTGTTTCATCGCAGGCCCAAGTGGCATTGGGTGGTAAGTATCTCCATGTGGCGGCTCATTCCCCTTTGCTTCGTGCCATAAGAAAACGCGGTAGATATTTTCGTTTTTATGAAAACTATCGTAATTAAATTCATTTATTGCATAAAGCATAAATAAGCTGAAGCATGCAATGCCGGCAGACAATCCTAAAATATTAATGACCGCAGGCACTTTTTGTCGGGTGAGATTTCTGAACAATGTTTTGAAATAATTCCTTATCATAAACATTATTTTTATTCTGTTCTTAAAGATTTAACCGGGTTAGCAACTGCGGCTTTTATTGCCTGGAAGCTTACAGTAAGTAATGCAATGACGATTGCTGAAATACCCCCGACTAAAAAAATCCACCAACTTATATTGATACGATATACATAATCCTGCAACCATTTATTCATAAAATACCAGGCAATAGGTGATGCGATTACAAATCCAATTGCAACCAGGATGATGAACTCTTTTGAAAAAAGATATATCA
>DASYQG010000349.1:0-2008 GCA_036005825.1 Chitinophagaceae bacterium
AAAACAAATATCATCGGTTGAGCTAACGAAATTTTTCATTGCCCGTTTAAAAAAATGGGGCGATACATTGGAATGTGTGATCTCTCTTACTGAGGATACAGCAATGGCACAGGCAAAACGTGCCGATGAAGAAATTAAAAACGGAAAATACCGCGGTCTGCTTCATGGCATTCCCTATGGATTAAAAGACCTGTTTGCAGTAAAAGGATATAAAACTACCTGGGGCAGCACGCCATACAAAGACCAAATGGTTAATGAAGATTCTTATGTTTATAAAAGATTAAGAGCTGCCGGAGCCGTTCTTTGTGCTAAACTATCTCTGGGGGCACTCGCATTCAATAATAAATGGTTTGGCGGCGAAACAAAAAATCCGTGGAATTTAAAGCAAGGATCAAGCGGTTCATCTGCCGGATCGGCTGCATCTGTTGTTGCAGGTCTATTGCCATTTGCCATCGGAACAGAAACACTTGGCTCTATCGTATCACCATCGACAAGATGTGGCGCCACTGGTCTGCGACCAACATTTGGTTCCATCAGTCGTTCTGGTGCAATGGTGCTTTGCTGGAGTCTGGATAAGGCTGGCCCTATTTGCCGTAGCGCTGAAGATTGTGCTGTTGTTTTCAATTATATACATGGAACAGATGGTAAAGATTACGGTTCTGTTGATAAAAATTTTAATTATGACGGCGTAGTTGATTTTAAAAAACTAAGGGTAGCTTACGCAGAAAATTATTTTAAGAGATTAACTGCTGATGCACCCGAAAGAAAAGTATTGGAAGTTTACAAATCGTTAGGTGCGGATATAAAGGCTGTTGATTTTCCAGATTCATCAGCTTATCCTGTAAATCTTATCAGCCTTATCTTAAATGCAGAAAGTGCTGCTGCTTTTGATGAATTAACAAGAACCAATCGTGATGACCTGATCGAAAGACAGGATAAAGGTTTTTGGCCAAATAGTTTTCGTGCTGCAAGACTGATCCCTGCTGTTGAATATATAAATGCCAATCGCTATCGCTACAATCTTTGTAAAACAGTAAATGATTTCATGAAAAATTATGATGTAGTGATCGTTCCAAGTTTTGCAGGAAGGCAATTATCAATAACTAATCTCACCGGCCATCCTGTGGTAGTAATGCCAATGGGTTTTAATCAAAATGGATCGCCGCTGAGTATTACTCTTATTGGAAATCTTTATGATGAAGCAACAATTCTTGCAGCAGCAAAAGCTTTCCAGGATAAAACGGATCATAATAAAAAACATCCGGAGAAATTCCTTCAATAAGCAGCTAATTGTTTTTGGTATTATCTTTTGGTAAATAACTGGTAGAAATATTTAATGTCGTCAGATTCGCCAAAATAAAACCTCTTGAACGCTTTTGCAATAGGGTCTGCAACAGTTCGTTCCGATAACTTTACAACGATCGGCATCATACTTATGCCTTCTGGTAAATTTAATTCATCTCCTCTAATCCACAATCCATTATTATTTTTTATCATTACTTGACCTACATAAGTCCCAGCGACAAAAATAGTTTCCGCAAAATTGTTCACAACTATTCCCTCATCACTAAATCGCTGCAAAAATTTATCAACGAAATCCAATGTGCCAATTGAATAATCAAGATTAATTTTTTCATTTCTTCTTACAATTTCGACAAATTGTTGAGCAAATTTTTCTCCATTCTCAGGGCTAATATCAAATGCAAGGTTAAGAGCTCTGGTCGGCATAGGCCCATTATCAGCTTTTGATTTTTTTCCTTTTCTTCCGAATAATTTTTTAAAGAAGCTCATTAAATAGTTGAGTGAGTTTATAATGATCTAAAGTTATATAATTTCCTTCCCATTTCAGTAAGATTGCTTCGACCGACTCAACAAACTTAAAAATTTTTAGAGCCATCTGTCGGCCTCGCAATGACGAACACTCTGCAAAAATGTAAACTTTCCCAACAGCTGAAGTCATCAATACAACACTTGACATCACCACGTCATTGCGAGGCCTGCCATAAGT
>DASYQG010000350.1:0-2757 GCA_036005825.1 Chitinophagaceae bacterium
ATTATTTCCAGTTCATAGTTCTCATTAAAATATTCTTCGCATAGATTTCTTGTATTTGCAATAGCCCTGAGAGAATTCGGAGAAGCTCCGGTTACATAAAGACGGAAAACGTATGGATCATCATTGCTTTTGCTCTTAACCTTACCATTTCCATTTAGTGAGTTTCGATTCATTGTGTTAATTGTTTCACCGGTCGGATATTCAAGCCTACCAGGACTTTTTCTTCATTTGAAAGATCGCCGATTATTTTTCGAATTGGCTCAGGTACTTTTCGCACCAGTGTTGGAATGGCGAATATCTGGTCGCCTTCCGCTAATTGTGGATGTACCAACAAATCAATCACTTCAATTGTATATTGCCCCTTTAAATGAGTTTCGCAATATTTTTGAAGATTTTGTAAAGCAGTTACTGACTTGGGTGTTTTACCTGCAACATAAAGCCGCAGCTCCCATGTTTGTTGCTTTTTTGCCATGGTTTATTTTCCGATCTTTAATTTTCGTTGCTTTGGAATTCCATTTTCCTGTCTTCTACGGGCTATTTCCTTTCTTTCCTCCTGATCTATTAAAGCCTGGCCCTTTAACTTCTGCAATTTTTGTTCCTCTCTTTCAGAACCAAGCAGAACTCCGTTAGGTCCAAGGTAGATCTCAACCAGGTTCAATCCACGGTTTGAAATTATAAACTCTCTTACCTGGTTAGAATGCTTCATTCCTCTTGATTTCATGATATATAATACCTTGTTACGTTCTCCATTCTCTTCTATTTCTTTTACACTGATCCATGTATCTACCAGGGAAGATACTCCTTCGTCCATTCTTTCGTCCATTACTTTCATTAAAGCCGTCAGCATGACGGTGATGCCTTCTCCCTGCAAAAAATCTATCAATCGAAGTAGCATTGAGTTCACTTCATTGATCAATCCCACGGAAACAAGATTAGTGATCGGATCAAGCACTACTATTTTCGGCTTGAACTCCCTTACAGCTCTATAAATAGTGGAAAGATGCATTTCAAGGCCATGTAAAGCCGGTCGGGCAGATTGAAATTGTAATAATCCTTTTTTAATATGTGGTTCAAGATTCAGCCCAATCGATTTCATATTTCGAATAATTTGGGGTGGAGATTCCTCAAACGCAAAATATATTGCCTTTTCATTTCGATTACAAGCCTCATTAACAAAATAAGCAGCAATGCTGGTTTTACCTGTACCCGCCATTCCGGAAACAAGGATACTACTGCCACGATAAAATCCTTTTCCGCCAAACATTTCATCAAGCGTTGGCAAACCTGTGCTTATTCTTTCTGAAGAAACTTTGCGATCAAGCTTTAAAGATGTTACAGGTAAAACGGAAATACCTTCTTCATCGATCAAAAAAGGAAACTCATTAGTACCATGTGCAGAACCACGGTATTTTACAATACGTAGCCTGCGTGTTGAGATTTGATTTATCACACGATGATCAAGTAAGATGACACAATCAGAAACATATTCTTCCAACCCGTGTCGTGTAAGTTTACCATCACCCTGTTCACCGGTAATGATAGCAGTCACCCCTTTGTCTTTCAGCCAGAGAAAAAGCCGTCGAAGTTCAGCACGAAGTATTCCCTGGTTTGTTAATCCCGCAAATAAATTTTCGATCGTATCCAGCACAACTCTTTTTGCGCCGATGCTATCAATTGCAAGTTCTAATCTTATAAATAATCCATCAAGATCATACTCTCCTGTTTCTTCTATCTCGCTTCTTTCAATTCGTACATAATCAAGCCTGAGTTTTTTTTCTTTCTGCAATTTATCAAGGTCGAAACCGAGAGAAGCTACATTCGTTGTAAGCTCTTCTGCTTTTTCTTCAAATGTTATAAACACTCCGGGCTCATTAAATTTGGTGGCACCATTTACAAGAAATTCAATAGAAAAAAGAGTCTTACCACAACCGGGTCCGCCGCAGATAAGTGTGGGTCTGCCTTGTGGGATTCCTCCCATGGTTATTTCATCGAGGCCACTGATTCCCGTTTTAGCTTTACGCAATGAATTCATACAAACAAATCATTAAGTAAGAGAATAATTGATAAATGTATTTTTCTTCTATTGGATAAAAAAATTCATTTAAAAAAAATACTATCTGAAAAGACAATGTCCGAACTTGCTATTTGCATATTAATTGTAAGAACCTTATACCAACAGAAAAAAGGTATTTTATGAGGCGAAATTTCCCCACTTTAAGATACACTTAATCATTATGATTGAAATTAAAATAAGAAAAGCGTCATTGATTGACCTAGGACAACTTCTAGCATTTGAGCAAGATCTTATAAAAACAGAACGACCTTTTGATCCAACTGTAAAACCCGATCCCGTTAATTATTATGATTTGAAGTCAATGCTAACCGATCCGCAAATTGAAATGGTTGTTGGGGAAGCAAACAATAAGGTCATTGCATCTGGTTATGCACGCATTGATAGATCTAAACCGTATTCAAAACATAGCCACCATGCATACTTAGGCTTTATGTATGTATTGCCAGAATACAGAGGCCAGGGGATCAATAAAAAAATTATGAATGTTTTAAAAGCCTGGGCAGCATCGCAAAACATTACTGAGTTTCGTTTGGATGTATATTATGAAAATATTTCTGCCATTAAAGCTTATGAGAAGTTCGGCTTTTCAAAGTATTTTTTGGAGATGCGATTTAATTTAGATGATGAAAAGAAGTAAATATCAGAACAATGGTACAGCCACATGAAATGAAATTAAACTTGCC
>DASYQG010000351.1:0-3349 GCA_036005825.1 Chitinophagaceae bacterium
GAAGGAATGAAAAGAGCCATTAATGCCGGAATATCTACTATAGAACATGGTGATGGTGGAACAGAGGAAATTTTCAAACTAATGAAAGAAAAAAATGTAGCCTTCTGTCCTACTCTTGCAGCCGGAGATGCGATTCAACAATATCGTGGATGGAAAAAAGGAACTGATCCCGAACCACAAAGTATTGCTAATAAGAAAAAAAGTTTTCAGTTAGCATTGCAAACAGGTGTTACCATTTGCATGGGTGGTGATGTTGGTGTCTTTTCTCATGGAGACAATGCAAGGGAAATGGAACTGATGGTGGAATATGGAATGAAACCGATCGATGTTTTGAAATCTGCAACATCAACAAATGCCGATGTATTTGGTTATGGAAATAAAATTGGAAGAATTAAAAAAGATCTGTTTGCAGATATTATCGCTGTTGATGGAGATCCATCAGCTGATATTAAAAATATCAGGAAAATAAAATTGGTGATAAAAGATGGTGTTATCTACAAAAAAGAATGATCTACAATTTTGCTCTCTCAAGCTTTACTTCGTCAGCTGTAATGGCCGGCGCTTTATTTCCGAAATTGTTTCTTATATAAGTCAATAGGTTTGCAATTCTTCTGTCTTTTAACTCAACCTGAGCCGGCATCTCATTTTTATTGTTATGGCCAGGATAGCTCTTCAATTCCGCAGAACCTCTCAACAAAACTCTGATCAGTTTGTTACCAGGGCCCAATACAAGTTTAGATCCTGATAAAGCAGGACTGAAATTTGGGATGCCTTTTGCATCTGGCATATGACAGGCACTACATATTCTATCATAGGTTTTTTTTCCTTTTGGCCCTTTCGCTTGAGTAACATTAGAAACACCAGGTCTCCACGAAATCATAATTAAACAAATTGGCAATAAAACACCGCCTAACAGATACTTCATTTTTAATTTGATTTATAAGAGATTTTCCAGACCCTGCCTTTCTGATCATCACAAATATACAATGAACCATCTGGCCCCTGTGCTAAACCGCATGGTCTGAAATCTGCGCCCTGTGGTGTTTTAGTTTTACCTGCAAATCCATCAGCAAAAATTTCATAGTCTCCATTTGGCATTCCATTTTTAAATGGAAGGAATACTACAAAATATCCCTCTTGCGGTCTTGGCGCCCTGTTCCATGAACCATGAAAAGCAATGAAAGCTCCATTACGATATTTCTCCGGGAATTGTGTTCCAGTATAAAACACTAATCCATTTGGAGCCCAATGGCCCGGAAATGCATAGATCGGTTTGCCTTTCCCCTCACAACGATCGGTTCTTATTTTATCTCCACCATATTCCGGGTTTACTAATTTTTTCTTTTGCCGCTGATCGTAATAACAATACGGCCATCCAAAATCAGAACCTTTTTTCATTAAGAACATTTCTTCAGCCGGCAATTCAACACTTTCTTCTTCTGTATATTTATCAGGATAAAACTTATTCAGATCATCACGACCATGTTGTACACCATATAATTCATTTGTCGCATCATTCCAGTCAAGAGCCATGATATTCCGGATCCCTGTTATATATCGTACACCATCTTTATATGATTGATCTTTCTTATCAACTTTAAATTGCCAAATACCACCTGCAGTTTCCAGAATAGGGCAAGGGTCTTGTCCTTTAGAACCTTCAGTACGATCTTTTTCCTGGCAGGCATTTGATGGAGCGCCGATATTCACATAAATATTTCCGGCATTATCTAAGGTTATAGGTTTTGAAGAATGCTGATTCTTGTTTACTAAATCGGTTACGATCAGTTCTTCACTGCTGGTATCAATTTCATTATTAGCATTTAATTTATAGCAGTAAATTTTTTCATCAGTTGTCGCATACAAATAGCCATTCTTTAGTGCAATACCGGTGCCTTTATAATTCCCAAAACCACTTATATCTTCGGCTATCCCATCCTTATTTGCATCACGCAAACGAAGAATGCCATGTCCATCCTTCAGTTCGTCAACTTTGGTATAAACATCTCCATTGGAATTAACAACTATATGACGGGCTTTACCAAGATTATCTGCAAACACAGACGCAGAAAAACCAGCGGGAAGTGTAATCCCACCATTTGGCTGGTCTGCAGTTGATGAGCTTTCCTTTTTTTCTTCCTTAGTCTTATCAGACGTGTTATTAGCGCAATAACTTAGTGTAAAAACAATAACGATCGCAAAAAAACTTTTAAGAAATTTCATATAAAAAAGTTTGGGGATAAAAATACCGCATTGAGTGATATGAAAATAAAATAACTCTTTAATAAAATTTTACAAGTGGTGGGGTGATACACTATTCTATCAGTAACTTCGGAGCAAACCACATGCCGATATGCGACCGTTTTATTTTCTTGCATGGTCATTACTAGCATTTATATGTTGCAGCACTGCCGAAAAAAGTTCTGTTTCACAATGGAAATTAGTATGGAGTGATGATTTCAACTATTCAGGATTACCGGATTCCACAAAATGGAGCTATGATGTCGGCGGTCATGGTTGGGGAAATAATGAGCTCCAGTTTTATACAAAACAACGGTTAGAAAATGCAAGAGTGGAAAAAGGTTATCTTACAATTGAAGCAAGAAAAGAATCATGGCAGGGAAAAAATTACACATCTGCAAGATTGATTACAAAAGGAAAAGGTGACTGGCAATATGGAAAAATTGAAGTGAGAGCAAGATTGCCAAAAGGTCTTGGTACCTGGCCCGCGATCTGGATGCTGGCCAGTACTACCCCGCTCCGCTGGCCTGATGATGGTGAAATTGATATTATGGAACATGTAGGTTTTAACCAGGGGTTCATTCATGGTTCGATCCATAGTAAAAAATACAATCATGTTATCGGAACACAAAAAACAGATACAATAAAAGTGGAAGATTGTTCAGAAAAATTTCATGTATATGGAGTGGAGTGGAATAAAGACAGCGTCAAAGTATCAGTTGATGCAAAAGAATATTTCAAATTTGCCAACGAACACAGCGGATATGATGCCTGGCCATTTGATAATAAAATGCATTTGTTATTGAATATCGCTGTTGGAGGTAACTGGGGCGGACAAAAAGGTATAGATGAAAATATCTGGCCGCAGAAAATGGAGATCGATTATGTGAGAGTATACCAGTGAATGGTCAGTGGTGAGTTCTGAGTATTTGATCCTACTGAACTCACCATTCACTATTCACCACTCACAAATGCTATAATAAATTTTCTAGTTAAAAAAATAATCACTTATGAGAAAGTTACTCTTCCTTCTGCTCCTCGTCTCTTCTGCAAAACTATTTGCACAAGATGGTTATAAAACTCCGCCAAAAGAGATCATGGATCTTAT
>DASYQG010000352.1:0-3795 GCA_036005825.1 Chitinophagaceae bacterium
TTCATCCCCTGGTTTGTTCATCGCTAACGCGATATAGTAGAAATGCTCAACGAATTTGAACACCATTTCTTCATAGATAGAATCTTCGGCAGCGAGTTCTATCGCCATTTCCAACATATTCTGACTAAAGAGTGCCATCCATGCAGTGCCATCCGCTTGCTCAAGGTGACCACCTGTGGGTAACGGAGCACTGCGATCGAAAACGCCAATATTATCAAGACCAAGAAAACCTCCTTCAAAAACATTTTTTCCATTTCTGTCCTTACGGTTGATCCACCAGGTGAAATTCAGCAATAGCTTATTGAAAGTTGCTTTTAGAAAATCAAAATCAATTTCCTGGCGCAAAGCCTGGTCAGTGCGAAGCAGGAATAAGCTTGCCCATGCATGAACCGGTGGATTTACATCACTGAAATTCCACTCGTATGCCGGCATTTGTCCGTTAGGATGAAGATAGGAACCAAGAAGCATCAGCTTCATTTGTTTCTTTGCAAAATCAGGATCAACAATGGAAAGAGGAAGTGTATGAAAAGCAAGATCCCATGCTGCATACCACGGATATTCCCATTTGTCGGGCATAGATATGATATCTTCATTCAGCATATGATACCATTCCGAGTTGCGGGCGTTTTTATATCCTGAATGCAGTGGATTTGAATTATGTTCATCCAGCCAGTTGTCGCCATCAAAGAAAAAATACTGTTTGCTCCATAACATGCCTGCCAATGCCTGGCGCATTACATTGGCTTTGTCTTCACCTATTGAAGCAGGTGTTACTGATCTGTAAAATTCATCTGCTTCACGAATTCTATCTGCAAAAACTTTATCAAAATCTCCAAATGGATTTTCGTTAGTGCCCGAAGTTTTCTTAGTTAGTCGTAGCCGAATAGCAGAAGTTTGACCTCCCCCAACAATTATTTTATAGTGTGCAGAAGCCTTCGTTCCTTTTTTTCCCGGGTTTATCGCCTCCTCTTTTCCATAAACTATAAAATCGTTGATACCGTCCTTTACATGAGGGCTTTCATTCTTAACTCCGCGAAAAAGACGTTCATGATTTGTCTCATTTTCTGTAAATAGCAATGGTACTTCACCTTCGCAGGATAATATAAATTCACCTAATACAGAATGGGTTGCTTTCAGAGAACTTATGCCTGGTTGCGAGGATACCTGGGAAAGATCCGGTCTCTCTTTTGCCCTGTTAGATTCGGCTATCCATTCAGACCAGTTGTTTCGGAACCATAGTGTAGGTAACAGATGCAATTCAGAAGCTTCGGGTCCACGGTTGGCCGCACTTATCTTGATCAAGATGTCTTCTGGTCCCGCTTTAGCATATTCTACAAAAACATCGAAATAGCGATCTTCATTGAATATACCTGTATCTAGCAGTTCATATTCCATTTCGAATCTCGAACGCCGAAGGTTTTCTTCTATGAGGTTATTATACGGATAGGCCGCTTGCGGATATTTGTAAAGAAGTTTCATGTAAGAATGTGTCGGAGTACTGTCAACGTAGAAATAATATTCCTTCACATCTTCACCATGATTACCCTGGCTGTTTGTTAATCCAAAGTAACGTTCCTTGAGAATTGGATCTTTGCCATTCCAAAGAGCCAATGCAAAGCATAATCTTTGTTTGTCATCAGAAATACCGGCAATGCCGTCCTCGCCCCAGCGATATGCTCTTGAACGGGCATGATCATGAGTAAAAAAATTCCAGGCGTCACCATTTTCACTATAGTCTTCGCGAACGGTGCCCCATTGACGTTCGCTTAAATAAGGCCCCCATTTTTTCCACGGTTGTTTTTTCTCACGATCTTCTGCTAGTCTTGTCTTTTCCATAAATAATATTTTATTGATTAATGGTAGATGAAGTTAAGCCTCTTTCATATCTTTTCTACTAAGGCTCATCATAAGTTGAATTGATTTTAGCTAAATCAAGGCAAACAACTTCCGGTTTAAATGGACGTCTATTAGGCAACCAGGCCCGAAACTTTATTAATTAAATGTCGAGGGTGTTTTGAAATAAATTAAATTTAGTTGTAAAAAAAATGATTCACTTAAAAAAAGGAGGTTCCCATGTTTGCTGTCGTCCGTCACTATCATTTCAAACCAGAAGATGGTGCAAAAATTGATAAAATAGTGCAGGAAGGTTTTGTGCCCTTGTTAAAAAAGGCAAAAGGATTTATTCGCTATTATTGGCTTGATACCGGCAATGGAGAAGGCGCATCATTAAGCGTATTCAAGGATAAAGCTGGTGCAGATGAATCTGTTCGTCTCGCGGCAGATTTTGTAAAAGCTAATTTGGCGCAGATGCTTAATCAGAAACCTGAAGTAATTGAAGGACCTGTAAAAGCTCACGATTAAATTCATTCTCTTTCTAAATGAAAATACCCTGCCAATGGCGGGGTATTTTTTTGAAAACTATCAATAACAATTGTGACATATGTTTGCCTGCCTTATTTTTTCCTGTCCTTATTCTATCTTTAAAAAATAATTGCGCATATATGAAAGGCAAAGTCATTCTTTTTATTTCATTCATTGTCACAATATTCGTTTTTACTTCGGCGTATATTCCATTAATACACAAACCTGCTATAGCTACTGATGATGCAGCTGTTGTAAAAAGATATTTATATGTAGCGGTACCCGGCATTCGCGATTACCTTGGCTATGGTGGTCACGGCATTCTTGTTTTTGACATCGACAAAAATCATCGCTTTGTTAAGCGAATCACTACAAAAGGGTTTCATCCCGATAATACTCCTTCTAATGTAAAAGGAATAGCAGTAAGCATTCCACTCAACAGTATTTTTATCAGCACTATTGAATCGTTGCAACGAATAGACCTTGCCACAGATAAACTCGTTTGGGAAAAACCTTTTGAAGGCGGCTGCGACCGCATGTCCATTTCTCCTGATGGTAAAACCATGTGGCTTCCTTCTTTTGAAAAAGGTTTCTGGAACGTGGTGGATTGCGCCACCGGTGCACTCATAAAAAAGATTGACGTTTATAAAAGAGCGCATAATACCATTTGTGGACCATCAGGAAAAAATGTTTACCTGGATGATATTGCATCGCCATGGTTATATATAGCAGATGCAAAAAAACAGGAGCTGGTAAATAAAGTTGGCCCTTTTGCAAATTTCATTCGTCCGTTTACTATCAATGGTAAAGAAACACTGGTTTATGTTACGGTAGATAGTTTGTTGGGTTTTGAAGTTGGAGATCTTACTACAGGAAAGAAACTGGATCATGTGGAAGTGAAAGGATGGAATATGGGCCCGGTAAGAAGACATGGGAATCCCAGTCATGGCATTGCACTTACACCCGATGAAAAAGAGATCTGGGTAGCAGATGGACATAATATGCGGTTGCATGTATTCAATACAATGAAGCCCTACCAGCAACTCACCACGATACCATTGCAGGATATGCCCGGCTGGATCAGTTTCAGTATCGATGGGAAATATGTATATCCTTCCAGCGGTGAGGTGATTGAAACTAAAACACGAAAAATAATTACAACTCTACAAGATGAGTTTCATAATAATGTAGCGAGTGAAAAAATGGTGGAGATCGATTTCACCCGTACAAAAGCAGTAAGGGCTGGTGATCAATTTGGGATCGGCGGTTTACGATAAGGAAACATCGATGACAATCAAAAAAAGCCATTTACTACACAATTGTACCCGTTCATAAACCGGCCACCAGACTAATGAAAGTTTTTTTTACCTTAATAGTCTAAACGAAACTGTTATGGATTACCAACTCGTCACTGGCATGCCAGATACAACCGAT
>DASYQG010000353.1:0-12843 GCA_036005825.1 Chitinophagaceae bacterium
GGTTCCTGTTTGGTTAAAATGTTTTGAACATACCTTGTTATATTGAATTTCCAAACTTTGATAGGTCTGCCAGCACCATCAACAGTATTTTGTCCATATAATCCAAACGACGCATTAGGAATTCCTGATGCTGCTCCTTGCGGAAAACTTGGTGTAAAATCAAAAGGTATAAATTTATACTCACTTAATGCAGAGTCATACACATCAAGCATTAAAGCATCCGGGTATGGAAATTTATCATTTGAAGGATCCCACAACTGCTCTACTATAAGTTCGGCCCGGTTCACAATCCTATTGCTCAGATCCTTTAAGGCTGGAATTTTAATAGTAGCATAGCTGCCCGGGGTATTGATAATATATATAGGATTATCCTCTACAGGACTTGCAGGTGGAGGTGGGTCATTAGTTGACTTCGCAAGTAAATCTGTGCCAGAGAAACCAAACCGATTCACATAATTATGACTAGCAGAAGAATTTGTAAAAAGAAAATAGCTAACCGTAGGAGTAATTACGCCATCTTTTTTAAACCTGTAATAAACGGCGAGTTTAGTTTTTGGATTGTTATAAATTCCAAATGCCATCAAAGCGTTGCCCATAGTTTCATCTGACGATATTTCAAACCCATTGAAGTAAGTTTGGAATGCTGAATCTGATTGATAAGCATGGGCTGTATCATAATCCAATAATCTTCGACCAAAACTGTTATCCAGTTTTATACGAAGCTGTCCGACTGTTGTATCCTGGAAAGCTTTTACCGAATCTTTTAGGTTTTGGGGAGTAAAAGTTTTTGTACCAAGGAGAGTTGTATGTGGGAATCCTGGGTCACGTATTGTATAAAATGAGTCTATCCTGAAATCAACATTTGGATTGATCTCCCATACATTTATTCTTTGGGGTAGTGTTGTGTCACCATAACTACGATTCCAGCCCAAAACCAATACAACAGAATCTATTTCCAGGCTGTCTTTATTAGTAATGCCGGAAAAACTCCATGGATAAGATTCGGGTTTTAGCTCAAGGAACATTTTGGCGCTTGTTTTCCCAAATAATGGATCACTGGAAATATAGCCCAGGACCTGATCATTTGATCTGCCAACCCTTACCGAATCCTTAAGTGGATCAAAAATGTGATTATAAGTTTGCAGGCTTGTCAGTGTGGTATCAAAAGTATTTACACCGTCTGGAAGGGTCTCACCACCAAGGTCAGTAGCTTCATTTATTCTTTTACAGGAAAAGGCGAGAAAAAGCAGTGATAAACAAAACAGTAAAAAGCGAATGGGTCTAATTGTCACAAGAGTTTTTTTTGGAATAAATCAGGGTATTGATCTTAGATTTTATTTGCCCGCAAGGTCGTTATACAATTGTAAATAGTCTGTTAAATCAGACTCGGCATTATACAGTAAAGTTTTTTTGCCACGAACCTTGGTAAATTCATCCAATAACTTCTTCTCTATCTTTTCTGCACCAAATGTAATAGCATCAGCATAAGTGGCGCCGCCCCGATACATTGCTGTATTATTTGTTTCTTTAAAAGGTTCAAGATCTTTTTCCTTTATAGAGGGATGTATCAATGCTTTCTTTAAAAACTGTGCACCCATTTTTTCTTTAAATACGGTTGGGCCGATCGTGAATACAACTTTACTATGCGAGAAAACTGGTTCTTTTTTGTAAACGGTTTTCAGATAAACAGGTATCAATCCCGTCATCCAACCACTGCAATGAATAATATCCGGAGGCCATCCGAATTTTTTTACTGTTTCCAGAGCTCCTTTACAAAAGAAAATAGTGCGAAGATCATTGTCTTCGTACCATTTTTCATTTTCATCAGTAAAAATGTATTTTCTTTTAAACAGGTCTTCATTGTCAAGGAAATAAACCTGTAGTCTTGCATTTGGCAGAGATGCGACCTTGATCTGCAACGGAAGATCATCATTATCAACCGACACATTAATGCCCGAAAGACGAACCACCTCATGCAAGCGGTGGCGACGTTCATTAATAACTCCAAAACGGGGCATAATGCACCGAACTTCAAAGCCCGAATCGTTTGATTTTATTGCCAATCTGTTCACTATTTCAGAAAACTCAGTAAGCTCCAGGTAAGGAGACATCTCGTTGGCAATAAATAATATTCTTTTCTTTGCTGTCATCGTTGAGCCTGTTTGATTTAACCCCGGAAAATGAATTTTTTTGGGATGGCCGCAAAGGTAATCCTTTTATTCCGAACTTGATTTTCGAAAAGACGACTATTAAATATGATTATTTATAAAAAGCCCGGGGAGCTGCATGATCTTCTTGAAAAAAAGAAAATAAAGAAGCAACAGGTCGGATTTGTTCCAACAATGGGAGCTCTTCATGCCGGTCATTTGTCACTGGTTAACGAGGCTAAAAAACAAAACAAAATTGTCGTTTGCAGCATTTTTGTTAACCCTACCCAGTTCAACGATCCGGAAGATTTTAAAAAATATCCGATCACTGTTGAAAAAGATATTTTAATGTTTGAAGAAGTTGGTTGCGATGTTCTTTTAATTCCTTCTGTTCAGGACATTTATCCAAATGGAATCGATCATCTTAGCCATTATGAACTTGGTTTCCTGGAAACTGTTCTCGAAGGAAAATTTCGTCCCCGTCATTTCCAGGGAGTTTGCCAGGTTATGCATCGTTTGCTTGAGATCGTTTTGCCAAACAATTTATACCTCGGTCAAAAAGATTATCAGCAGTGCATGGTTATAAAAAAATTAATTGAGTTAATTGGATTGAGCGATAAAATGAAAGTAAACATCTGCCCCACCCTGCGTGAAGATGATGGACTTGCTATGAGCAGCCGTAACACAAGGTTGCTTCCTGATGACAGAAAAAAAGCGGCGACTATTTCCGCGACCTTACGTTATATAAAAGAGAATTTAAAAACAGGCGACACAAAAAAAATTAAAGATGAGGCAAAAGAAATGCTATTACAAAAATACTTTCGCATTGATTATATTGAAATAGCAGATGCCGGTACACTTGAGTTAGTTGAAAATTGGAACGGGAAACAAAAAGTTGTTGCACTTGTGGCTGCATTTTTAAACAAGGTGAGATTGATCGATAATATGGTGATCAATACATAACTTTTCCTTTAGCCTCAATCATGTATTTTTGTTTGTATGCAAATTGAAGTTTTAAAATCAAAGATTCATCGGGCCGTGATCACCGAAGCAAATTTGAATTATGTGGGAAGCATCACAATTGATGAAGACCTGATTGTTGCAGCAAATATCATCGAGAATGAAAAGGTACAGGTAGTGAATGTAAATAACGGCGAAAGATTAGAAACTTATGTGATCCGTGGCAAAAGAGGTTCAGGTATTTGTTGTTTAAATGGACCGGCAGCAAGAAAAGGAATGGTGGGTGATATTGTTGTGATCATTTCTTATGCTTCTATGGATCTTGATGAAGCTAAAAAATTCAAACCCTGGATCGTATTTCCAAAAGAAGGCAATAAACTATAGAGGCCCGGCAGTTTTATGAAAACAAAATTTCTTACAGTTTTAAAATATCTTTTCTTCCTTGCTCTTGGAGGTTTTTTCGTTTGGTTGTCAGTCCGGCATCTCACTCATGAAAAATGGGAAGACATTAAACACGCTGTAGCCCGTGGCCGTAAATGGGTCATTTTACCAGTAATACTTTTTTTATTGATTGCACATTACAGTCGGGCAATGCGCTGGAAACTTTTAATGGAACCCATGGGCTACAAGCCTTCCAATTTTAATGCATTCGCTGCCGTTATGATCGGGTATTTAGTAAATGCCGGGGCACCGAGACTCGGCGAAGTTTTTAAATGCACTCTATTGGCTCGTTATGAAAAATTCAGAGTTGACAAATTGATCGGTACAATACTTATTGAACGGGCAGTCGATCTTGTTTGTCTTATCATCGTTTTTATCTCTGCCCTCATCGTGGAAGGAGATATTTTCGGACAAATGATGAAGAGCCTGGCAAAAGAATTTTTTTATGATAAAACAGGGCACCTTTCAACGCGAAAATTATTGATCACAACCGGTGGCTTCATCTTATTTCTTATCCTGTTTTATATCGTACTAAAACGGTTCGGTCATATTGATATCATTGCCCGTATAAAAAAATCAATTAAAAATGTTATACACGGTCTTTCAAGTATTAATAATCTTGAGCATAAAGGCTGGTTTATTTTTCATAGCCTATTGATCTGGACAATGTATTGGTTTGCTTCCACTGCGGGCCTCTATGCATTAAAGGAAACACAATATCTCGGATTGCCGGGGGGACTTGCCGCATTGGTTGTTGGAACTGTTGGTATCATCTTGACTCCCGGAGGTATTGGCGCATATCCTGTACTTATTGCACAATTATTGGGATTATATGGTCTTGACCCCGAAACTACAGGTATTGCATCCGGCACTTTGATGTGGGCCGCACAAACAGCCATCATTCTTTTAGGCGGCATGATCTGTTTTGGATTGATCTCCAAATATAACAAAGAGAAAGTCATTACTTCAAATGCTGAACAAGCATTCCAGGAAGATATTATATCCAAAAATTAATATTTTTCATCGGGGTCACTTCCTTAATTTTATCCATCATAGAATAATAGATGATATTATGACTTCGGATAAAAAAAATAAAACAATTTTCAGGGATGTTAGCTGGCTATCATTTAATGGTAGAGTGCTGCAGGAAGCTGCTGATTCCACTGTTCCTTTAAGAGAAAGAATTCGTTTTCTTGGCATTTTTTCCAATAACCTGGATGAGTTTTTTCGGGTTCGTGTGGCTACACTGCGGAGAATGGTAAGTGTGGGTGAAAAAGCTAATATGCATTTGGAAGATAATCCACAATTGATATTGGATGATATACAAATGACGGTGCTGAATCAACAAAGTGAGTTTAACCGCATCTGGGAAAATATTTTTGCCGAGTTGAAGAATGAAAAAATATTTATCGTAAAGGAAAATGAGTTGAATAAAGAACAGCAGGAGTTTGTGACAAGGTATTACGAAGATGAAGTGAGCACCAACATCATTCCCCTAATGATCGAGAGTATTCCAAATTTTCCATCACTTCGTGATAAGTCAATTTATCTTGCCGTGGTTATGTGGAAAAAAGAAAGTGCATTAAAAAGAAAATATGCACTTATAGAAATTCCAACAGTGTTGAATCGTTTTATTTTGCTGCCTTCTCCCCGACCTGACGAGCATCACATTATTCTTTTGGAAGATGTTATTCGTTTTAATCTTCCGGAGATCTTTTCTTTTTTCGGATATGATCAGTATTCATCTTATATTTTTAAAGTTACCCGTGATGCAGAAATAGATATCGATAATGATATTCATACTTCGATCATTCAAAAGTTAGAAAAAGCATTAAAGAACCGGAAAAAAGGAAAACCTGTTCGCTTTGTGTATGACCGAGAAATGGATCCGGGCATGCTTGAATATTTGATCCGCCGGTTAAACCTTTCAAAAAGAGATAACCTTATTCCTGGTGGCCGCATTCATAATTTTCGTGACTTCATGGAGTTCCCGGAAAATATTTTTAAAATAAAAGGACAGCGTCGTAAACAATTTGATCATCCATTATTACAGGAAGGAGAAAGAGTGACAGATGTGGTAATGAAAAATGACCTGATGCTTCATTTCCCTTATCACTCATTTAGTCCACTGATCGATCTGTTGCGTGAAGCTGCTATCGATCCGGAAGTGACTACAATAAAGATCACCGGTTACAGGCTTGCCTCGCAATCAAAGATCATGAACGCATTGGTAAATGCGGTACGTAATGGAAAACAAGTGACAGTATTATTAGAGTTAAGAGCAAGATTTGATGAAGAAGCTAATCTTGAATGGAAAGAACGTTTGGAAGAAGAGGGTGCCAGGGTATTGATCGGGGTTCCGGATATGAAAATTCATGCGAAACTCTGTTTGATAAAAAAAAGAGTGAATGATAAGACGGTGCAATATGGTTTTGTAAGCACTGGCAATCTTAATGAACGTACTGCAAGGATATATGCCGATCATTGTTTGCTTACAAGCAACAAAGAAATAATGAATGACATTAACCGGATCTTTAATTTTCTTGAAAACCCACGGCTCGGCACTGAATATCTTAAAGATTGTTCAATTGTAATTCCAAGTCCTGATATTCTCAGGCAAAAAATTTTCAGTCATATCGAAACAGAGATCAGGCATGCGAAGAATGGAAAACCCGCTTCAATGACCCTGAAGATGAATTCTCTTTCGGATGAATCACTTATTATGAAACTGAATGAAGCGGCAAAAGTTGGTGTTGAATTGAATCTAATTGTTCGCGGAATTTTTTGCATGCGTTCTGAAAGTAAAAAATATTTGAAACCGGTAAATGCCATTAGCATTGTTGACGAATACCTGGAACATGCACGGGTGTGGGTATTTCATAATAATGGCAAAGAGAAAGTTTATATATCTTCGGCGGACTGGATGGTTCGGAATCTTGATCATCGTGTAGAAGCAAGTTGCCTGATCACTGACGAACAAATAAAACAGGAATTAAAAGATATACTCGATATTCAACTAAATGATAATGTAAAAGCACGGCGACTGAACAATGAGTTAAGCAATGATTACATTAACACAGGTAGAAAAAAGATCCGCAGCCAGGTTGAGACCTATAAATATCTTTACAAAAAAACCCAAACACCCGTAAACGTTGAGATTGGCAGCAATTGATATTGGAAGCAACGCAGCAAGACTTCTTATTTCCGATGTAATAATAGGGCCACAAGGCAATCCCGAATTTATCAAAGCAGCACTTGTTCGTGCACCCCTTCGTCTTGGATTTGAAGTTTTTGATAAAGGTGAAATACCTCCCAATAAAGTTGAGAAGGTCATTAAAACAATGAAGAGTTATAAGCTTTTGCTTGATGTATATGAAGTAAAACATGTAAAAGCTTGCGCCACTTCTGCAATGCGTGATGCTACGAATGGGGCTGATATAATTCGTAAAGTAAAAGCGGAGACTGGTATAGAAATAAAAATTATTTCAGGACAGGAAGAAGCTTCTTTGATCTATGAGAATCATATTGCCGAAAACATGACGAAAGAAGAATCTTATCTCTATATAGATGTTGGAGGTGGTAGTACTGAGCTTACATTTTTCACTGATGGCAAACTTGTGTTTAAAGAATCTTTTAATATCGGCACGATCCGACTGCTAAAAAACCAGGTAGGCGAAGCATTATGGGATGAGATGAAAGAATTCATCAAACAAAAAACAAAAGGCTATCATCATGTGACGGCCATTGGTTCCGGTGGCAACATCAATAAAGTATTTTCTCTTTCAAAACGTAAAGAAGGAAAACCATTAGGACTTGATCTGCTGAGAGATTATTACAAAGAGTTCAGTAATTTATCAGTCAATCAAAGAATGACCCTTTATCATTTGCGTGAAGATCGTGCAGATGTGATCGTTCCTGCTCTTCTTATTTATATCAACGTAATGCGTTGGGCAGATACAGAAGAAATATATATCCCTAAGATCGGTTTGGCTGATGGATTGATCCATACATTGTATGAAGAAGTGAGAGAACCACGTTTAACTTGATTTTTTTTGGATCAAGAGAAAAAATAGAAATAACTTTTCGCCTTAATCTAATCACAAATTCGATTGTATGTCTGTAAATAAGGAAGTAAAAAAAGTTACTACGAATACTCTTCAGAAAATGAAGACTGCTGGAGAAAAGATCAGTATGCTTACAGCATATGATTTTTCTTTTGCAAGAATTATAGATAATGCCGGTATAGATATTATTCTAGTCGGAGATTCTGCCTCGAATGTAATGGCAGGACATGAAACAACGCTTCCCGTTACTCTTGACCATATGATCTATCATGCATCAGCAGTTATTCGCGGCGTTAATCGTTGTCTTGTTGTTGTCGATCTTCCTTTCGGGTCTTATCAATCCAATTCAGACATTGCTCTTGCTTCCGCCATTCGTATCATGAAAGAAACCGGTGCTCATTCAATAAAATTAGAAGGCGGCGAAGAAGTGGTTGATTCGGTAAAAAGAATAGTTTCTGCAGGAATCCCGGTAATGGGGCATTTGGGTTTAACTCCACAATCAATTTATAAATTTGGCACATATACAGTCCGTGCAAAAGAGGCGGATGAAGCCAATAAATTACGACGAGATGCAAAGCTGTTGGAAAAAGCTGGTTGCTTCGCCATCGTGCTTGAGAAAATACCCGCTGAGCTTGCAAAAGAAGTAACTGAAAGCTTACATATACCTACTATTGGTATCGGCGCCGGTATGCATTGTGATGGGCAGGTTTTAGTAATGCATGATATGCTTGGGATCAATACAGAATTCAAACCCCGTTTTCTTCGTCAATATTTAAATTTAAATGAACAGGTTACTAATGCAGTTCAGCAATACATCAGTGATGTAAAAGGAAGATCTTTTCCGAACGAAAATGAGCAGTATTGAAAAATTTAATTTTTACCTTTACCTTGTAAAAAAACATTTAAGAAAGTAGATCCGTTAACTATAATTTAGAAATATGAGAAAAGCTTTTTTGTATAGCCTCATGGTATTAACAGTAATTATTGTTTTTAGTTCTTGTCAAAAGGAAGTTGACCCCAGCATCATTGCTAATCCTACTCCTCTTGGTCCAACAGGTAATTTAAAAGCAAAGATCGATGGCACTCAATGGGTCGCAAATTCTGCTGAAGGTGCGTCTCGAATGCTTGGATATATCAGTATTTTAGGAAGAAGTACTGATAGGAAATATCTGCAAATCGCTTTAATGGATTCCGGCGTTCATAACTATACACTTGATAACATGTCAATGAATGCGGCTTCGTATATTGATAGTAGTCTTTCAAATGCTGTGAACTTTACAACCAACCAGGGAATAGGCCCTGGTGATGCAGGTGGCTTTGTAAATATCACAGCGATCGATGTTGCCAACAAAAGGATCAGTGGTACATTTTCATTTAGAGTTTTTCGGCAAATGGATGGGGCACAAAGAACATTGACAGAGGGAAGTTTTACGAACTTACCTTATACCACTACCCTGCCGCCGGGCAACGCAACAGATACATTTAAAGTAAAGATCGCAGGTACACTATGGGTGCCGCCAACAGTTCTCGCAAGTAAAACGCCGGCTGCTCCTCCATTACTTCCACAAATAGCTATAACAGGTACCAGTGCTGATGGTACAAAGTCTGTTGGTATGTTTATGCCTGCAGACATTATTCCCGGAAACTATACATTTGACCTCTTCGGCGGAATTTATTTAGCACTTTACAATCCCGATGCAGATCCCAATCATTCCCAAGGTGCAATGAGTGGTACACTGACGATCTTGTCACATAATACAACAACCAGGCGTATAAGGGGCAATTTTAGTTTTCATGCTGAGGCATTACTAAACCCTTTATTGAACACCGAATTAACAGAAGGGTATTTTTCTGTGACATATTGACTGTTTCATATTTTAAATAATTATGATGCCGGACTTATCGGTCCGGCATTTTGTTTCTTCGTTAGTGCTTGAAATTAAGAGGAGAATCAGGGAAATAATAATTGATTTGGTTTCGTAACTTAGGATACGCAAACTGCTAATCATGAAAACATTCTTTTTACTTCCTGTAATTAACTTACTGGCTGTTTCTAATTACCCTCACATACAACTATCATCAATATCTCAAATAGACACAACATCTATTGCCCATTTACTCGATGGAAATATAGTAGAATGGCCGCAAGAAAAATTTACGGTCGACAAGGCAACAAAAATTCGTTATGCTGTCGACAACGATAGTCAAATGCTATTTCTTGCACTCAATATTCCCGATAAAACGACACAACAAATAATAATGCAAAAAGGAATGAACTTGTTTATTGATGTCAAGGGAAAGAAAAAGGAAAATCGTGGCGTCGAATTTCCTTTGGGGATGGAAAATGTTTCAGATATTGGTAAGATGAAAGTTTTTGGTTTTACTAACGCAGAATCTGTTCCTCAAAATGTAAAAACAGAAGGAACTATAAATATTGCTATCGGATGGGATAGTTCTTATGCGCTGAGTATTGAATATTATATACCACTTAAAATGCTTGAAGGTTCTGTAACTGAATTAAACAATAAAAAGATCAGCATTGGATGGAAATTGAAAGAAGATGAAATGTCCACCGCTCAACCCGTATCTACATCTTCTCAAACAGTATCTACAACTACAAGGCTCGTAGCAGTACCTGCTGGAACAACACCTGTTGGAAGCAGACCTCCAACTACCTCAACCAATCGCAATGTCGGAACAACCCAGAATAATACTTTTCCTCAGACAAATAACACTAGTAAAGTTCAGTCGATCTGGACAACGCATACAATTATCTTTTAAATATTATTTTCAATTGCCTTCAAACAACATTGTTGTTTTCTCATCTTATTTATGATCGTTGATCAGTACTTTTGCATTCTAAATAATACAAATGGATTTTCTTAAAATATTGCATGTCGAAACAGATAATAATGGTGTAAGCACTGGTTGCAAATGGATAAAGTCTACCGGAGAAAAAATAAGCTCCCTCTCTCCTGTTGATGGCAAATTGATCGGCTCTGTTACTGCTGCTGATAAAGAGAGCTATGAAAAAATAATTAAGACAGCTGAAGCTGCATTCAAACAATGGCGAATTATGCCAGCGCCGCAAAGAGGAGAAATTGTAAGACAAGTTGGTGAAGCATTAAGAAAATATAAAGAGCCATTGGGTAAACTTGTTTCTTATGAAATGGGTAAAAGTTTGCAGGAAGGCTATGGAGAAGTACAGGAAATGATTGACATCTGTGATTTTGCCGTTGGCTTATCAAGACAGCTATATGGATTAAGTATGCATAGCGAACGTCCCGGTCATCGCATGTATGAACAATGGCATCCGTTAGGGATCGTTGGAATTATTTCGGCATTTAATTTTCCGGTTGCTGTATGGAGTTGGAATAGTATGCTTGCATTGATTTGCGGCGATGTTTGTATCTGGAAGCCATCAGAAAAAACTCCATTGTGTGGCATAGCATGTCAGCATATCATTTCAGAAGTGTTTGCAAAAAATAATGTTCCCGAAGGTGTTTCTTCATTGATCATTGGTGGTCGTGATGTTGGTGAATGGATGGCAAACGATACAAGGATTCCTCTTCTATCAGCAACAGGTTCTACAAGAATGGGAAAAGCAGTCGGCGCAGCAGTTGGCGCAAGATTAGGAAGAGCATTGCTTGAACTTGGAGGTAATAATGCTATCATTATTTCAAAAGATGCAGATATAGATATGGCTATCCGTGGGGCTTTGTTTGGAGCAGTCGGTACTGCGGGACAAAGATGCACATCAACAAGAAGACTCATTATTCACGATGATGTTTATGAAAAAGTAAAACAGAAATTAATTGCTGCCTATTCTCAATTGAATATTGGAAATCCCTTAGATGAAAATAATCATGTAGGTCCTTTGATCGATAAAGACGCAGTGAAAATGTATGAAGCTGCAGTTGAAGAGTGTAAAAAAGAGGGAGGTAAATTTATCGTTGATGCTGGTGTATTAAGCGGTGATGGCTTTGAAAGTGGTTGTTACGTAAAACCATGTATTGCTGAAGTAAAACCGGAATATAAAATTGTGCAACACGAAACATTTGCTCCCATTCTTTATTTACTAAAGTATAAAACAGTTGATGATGCAATTGCCATTCAAAATGGAGTGCCGCAGGGTCTTTCATCAGCTATCATGACATTGAACCTTCGCGAAGCAGAACAATTCCTTTCTGTTTCCGGCAGTGATTGTGGGATAGCCAATGTGAATATTGGAACAAGTGGCGCAGAGATCGGTGGTGCTTTTGGAGGTGAAAAAGAAACAGGCGGCGGCCGTGAAAGTGGCAGTGATGCCTGGAAAAACTATATGCGCCGGCAAACGAATACAATCAATTTCAGCGATAATCTTCCACTGGCACAAGGTATTAAGTTTGATATTTAAACAGGGTTCGAAAGCCGTAGATAGGCTAAATCTTAAATATTTAATCTTTAAGCCGCTTTCAGCGTCCCGAAGATTTGATATCTGTGAAATATTTTCAACCTTTGTACGTTGAATATCAGTCAATATCTATGAAAAATCATCCGATGAAAAAATCTTTACTCCTTGCAGCAATGCTGCTTATTTTCTGGCAAATTTCAAATGCCCAATTAAGAATAGCCCTGGCAGGTGGCGCCCATTCTTCCACTATTGTTGAAACGAATGATCTTCCCAACTGGTCAGAAATTGAAAGCGGTTATAGCAATCGTACCGGTGCACATTTTGGCTTTATTGCCGATCTGCAACTTGGTCTTAAATCAAAATTCTATGCGCAGCCCGGAGTTATGTTTTATAACAAGGGACGAAAATTTTACAACAATTATGACACTTCGGTTTATAATTACTTCAGCATAGATGCAAAACAATTCATCAACTACATTGATATCCCATTAAATCTTGTTTATAAAATTCCTTTGGGTGGTAAAGCAAAATTCTTTTTAGGTGGCGGTCCCTATCTTTCTTTTTTGTACAATGGTTTCGAAAAGAAAGAAACCTATTTGAAGACAGGAAAATTTGAGACCGAGGAAAATACTGATCTGCCTATCGGTGATGGTGCCGGAAAATATAAAACATTTGATCTTGGTGTAAATGGAACAGCAGGCATCGAGTTCAAGGGACTTTTTATTGCTGGTAATTTTAGTCGTGGCCTTACTGATATGTACACTGCTACTTATGATGGAAGTTTTAAGAACCAGGTTTATGGCGTGACGCTTGGTATTTTCATCGGCAAACCTGTTTC
>DASYQG010000354.1:0-2361 GCA_036005825.1 Chitinophagaceae bacterium
GACGGCACATCAAATTTTCGATTGGTCACCGAACCTTCTATAAATAAATTTTCTTTCAGCTCATACGAAAGCAGGAAGGATAAGAATGTAGTTGATGATTCAATACCGGAAACTATTACATATCCAAAATCACCTTGTCGGGGCGGAACTGTATTTGGTAAAAATATGTTGCTTCCGAAACTGCGACTGCCGGTATCTAATCCCTGTTTCCAATACATTGCTTTTGCAAGCAGGGTCCATTTTGGCGCAGGTTGATAACGCAATATTCCGATCGTTTCGCTAAAGTTAGCTCCCAACGGATGCGCCATTGGCTGGTTATAATGTGTATAGTTAGCTACTGAATCACCGTGCGAATAAGTAAAAGGTCTTACACGGTTATATTCCAACTGCAGATCAAGATTTTTTATACCCAGTGCATTGATGTATTTAGCGCCAAGCTGCAATCCCCATTTATTGGCCCACCAGGTATCATCGTCCTTTATCTGTTGTAGATTAAATTCATCGAGCAGGAACTGTCCATAAAACTGTACCTGTTTCAATATGTTTAATTTAAAGTCAATGCCCGCAACGGAATTATCAAAGCTTCCATTTTGTTGTTCAATGGAGCGATAAAAAATAATTGGGTTCAGGTAACTGAATTCAAAATGATCGGTGCGCCCAAACATTACTCCTTCAAATAATCCGATGTTTAATTTTTTTGTCACATTCACATCAAGATGGTGGAAGGCTGCATATTTTTTTCTGAGTAAACGATCCGGCCCGCGAGGCTCGGTTTGTTGCAGTTCCATGAATAAGTTCTGGTAGTTGAACTTCCAGATCCTTGTATTCAGTTTTAGAAAAAGATTACTGTTACCAAAATCGCTTAAGAACAAACTGCGATAACCGTTGCCTATGAAATTGCGGTCATATCCAAAAGCAACATCAATATATTTTGTGACATTAAAAGTAAAATAACCTCTTGCATCGAAATAATCATAGCCAGTTCCTTTAAAACTTTTATAATACCCTGCGCCCGGCACCGATTGAAATTTATCTTCCCATGCCTGCACATACAATGGATCTCTTTCCTGGTTATCCAGGATAGATGCGGCAAAACCAATTTTATTTGCAATACGGCCACGAATGTCAACGCCTCTTGAATTCAGGAAAAGAGTTTCATCATTATCACTTTCCTTCATGTATTTAAATTGAATGATTGGATTAACGACAAGATCAAAATCTTTTACATGAACTTCATACAAATTTGCGGGAGTTGTATAAAAAGGGCCAATATGCTTTTTGCTTTTTATGGCAGTTCGTTGCGAGTCGGGTAAGTATTCAATATTATTCAGGTAAAGACGCTGCAGATTATATTCATCAGTTTTTGACAATGAAACTCCCGGATACATTTGTTTAAAACCCATAACACCTCTCATCATTTGCAGACGGTTCAACGGTTTTGTTTTGGAAAAATTAAGAATAGAATCTTTTTGACCAAAAATTTCCAACCGCTCCAAAATTATATTTGCTTTATCTCCCTGTGGTAAATAAGTGGATTGAGAAATTGCGAAGACGGGGCATAGAATAAACAGAAGTCTTGCAAGGGTTTGTTTAAATTGCATGGGTATTGGTTTTTCAACGATAAATCGGACAACAAGATATGCAAAATTACCTGATTAAGAATGTACAGGTTGTAAATGAAAGAAGAATAATTGTATCAGATGTATTAATTAAAAACGGCCGCATTGAAAAAATTGGGGATTTGATTACCCAGGCGGATTCAGGTGCGAGAGAAATAAATGGAGAAGGAAAATATCTTTTACCCGGCGCTATCGATGACCAGGTTCATTTTCGTGAACCCGGATTAACACATAAAGCAACTATTTATACAGAAGCAAAAGCAGCGGTGGCTGGTGGGGTTACCAGTTTTATGGAAATGCCTAATACAATTCCCAATGCTCTTACACAAGAATTATTGGAAGAAAAATATTCGATCGCTTCCAAAACTTCATTGGCCAATTATTCTTTTTTTATGGGCACCAGCAATAATAATGCTGATGAAGTTTTGAAAATAAATGATAAGCGAAAAGATGTTTGTGGAATAAAAATTTTTATGGGAGCATCTACTGGCAACATGCTTGTTGATAGCCCGAATACTTTGGATAAAATATTTAGGGAAAGTGAAGTGCTGATCGCTACGCATTGCGAAGATGAACGGATCATAAAAGAAAATTTAAAAAAAATAAAAAAAGCGAACCGGGAGCTTACCGCAGCCGATCATCCATTTATAAGAAATGAAGATGCCTGTTATGAATCATCTTTGCTGGCAATACAGATCGCAAAAAAATACAACACACGTTTACATATCCTGCATATTTCTAC
>DASYQG010000355.1:0-4128 GCA_036005825.1 Chitinophagaceae bacterium
ACCAGCCAGGCCAACTATAACATTGCCTTCTTTTATTTTTTCATTAGTGATCAATTTTGATTTTGGCCATCTGGAGGTCATTGTACCATTCACAGCAATTGTTCTTACAACATCACCAACATCCGCAGTCTCGCCACCCATGTAAGTAATGTTTACGCCAAAACTTTTCATTTTATCAAAAAACTCCTGCGTTCCTGTTATTACAGCTTCAAGCACTGCTGCAGGTATCACATTTTTATTTCTATCGATCGTAGAAGAAAAAAGCAAATTATCGTAAATGCCTACGCAAAGAAGGTCATCAAGATTCATGACGATCGCATCTTGTGCGATCCCTTTCCAAACCGAAACATCACCTGTTTCTTTCCAGTATAAATAAGCAAGAATTGACTTTGTGCCAGCTCCATCAGCATGCATAACATTTACCCATTGATCATCGCCACAAAGAACATCAGGATAAATTTTGCAAAATGCTTTTGGATAAAGCCCTTTGTCCAGACTTTTAGTGGCGGCATGAACTTCTTCTTTCTGCGCAGAAACTCCCCTTTTTGAATATAGACTCATGAATTGTGTTGAACCGCAAAAATACTTGAACAAAGAGTATTGCTAATTGAACATTGAACATTTATTTTGCACCCATGCAGGTACACAAGGATATTGATAATTTACCGGTTTTTCATAATGCAGTAATCACAATTGGAACTTTTGATGGGGTTCATGTCGGTCACCGGCAGATCATAAATAAGCTAAAAGTTGAGGCTCTAAAAATAAAAGGTGAATCTGTTATCATTACTTTTCACCCGCATCCGCGAAAAATTATTTCTTCGGCAATTCTTGGCGTAAGACTTATTAACACGTTGGAAGAAAAAATTGAAGTATTATCAGGTCTCGGCGTTGATCATCTTGTAATTGTTCCTTTCACCGATGCTTTTGCCAATCAACCAGCCGAAGAGTATATCCGTGATTTTCTTTTTGAAAAATTTCATCCCGATGCAATTATTATAGGTTATGACCACCGCTTTGGCCGGGAACGATTGGGAGATTATAAGCTGATGGAGAAAATGGCGCCGCAATTTGGGTTTAAGATAAAAGAAATACCAAAGCATATTTTGGATGAGATCGCTATCAGCTCAACAAATATCCGTGAAGCAGTTCTTCATAATGATATTGAAATGGCGAATAAGCTTCTTGGCTATACTTTCTTTTTTGAAGGCGAAGTTGTGCATGGAAATAAGTTAGGAAGACAATTAGGATACCCCACTGCGAATTTAAAAATTCATGATCCTGAAAAGATAATACCTGGTGATGGGATCTATGCAGTATATGCAAGTATCAAAAAAGGATCACAAATTGAAAATGAAACAATAGTTGAAGTTAACTCCTTTCCTATTGAAGATGCTCAACACAAAGGAATGATGAGTATTGGCTTTCGACCGACAGTTGATGGAAAAAAAAGAGTAATAGAAGTAAATGTCTTTGATTTTAACAAAGAGATCTATGGAAAGACAATACGTGTCTATGTAAAGAAATTTTTAAGGGCAGAAGTAAAATTTAATACGCTGGAAGAATTAGTGAAACAAATTGACCAGGATAAGATCAATAGTTTGCAGGTATTATAAAAAAGCCCCGCTATTAGCGGGGCTCTCATTTAATATTCAATATTGTATTCAAAATAAGAACCATCTTCAAGGAAATCGTCAAGGCTTCCTTCCATTGTAATTTTTTTCTTGTCTTCTGAAAGTTTAATTCCTTTTCCTTCTGCTTTTTTTGCAGGCTTTGGAAGGTTAATAATTGTTTTCATATTTATCGGCATGCCCATTTGAGCCATTTCTTGTAAAGACTTTAACGATTTGTCATCACCAACATTTGCATATTTCTCTTTGTTGAGTTTGCGGGAGAACTTACCTTTTTCGTAAACGGTAGTATAATATTGTTCGAGATTTACACCCATTTCTTCTGCTTGTTCATTGTCTTCCTCTTTACCAAGTAAATCTTTATTGCCCCCCTCACCCATTAGCTTGGTCATTATATCGTCAAGAATATCACCTTTTGCTTTTTTTAAAACACTTTGGATCGGGGCGATCTGCGACGTATTTGAAAAGGGAAATGTGAATGTGAAATTTAACTTCTCTTCATTCGCATCTATCTGCATCCTTAAGGTGCCGGTTGCGACTATCTTTTTCTCTGCATCAGTTAGTTTTTTCAAACTGTCTTTAATGTCCTTTATATTGACAACCGTGTCTGTTTTTAGTTTGTCAAGATCTTTCATTTCATCATTTCCACTGCCCATAGTTTTTGCAAGGCCTAAGATCTTTCCCATATTAAGGCTATTAACAAATGTGCCACTTCCATTTTCAGCAATTGTGAATTCATCGACTGTATCAAAACATCCGGAAAAAACTACCAGCATTAACAGGCCGGCGATCCAACTTATTTTTTTCATAAATAAAGTTTTACTTGCTTAATGCAAAGAAACATGTTTTACCATTAGCAAATTGGCTATGCTGCAATTATTTTAAACACCATCTCTTTTAAGAGTGATGCGTCTTCTGTGCCAATATCCGAAACCCCAACCGATTTCAAATTATATTGATGCAAAAGCAAAATGGCTTTCTCTACTTGCGGAAAGCTGTACACTTTTACCGCCTGCAAATAATCTTTAATAAAAAATGGGTTTACGCCAATAGCTGCAGCTACCGTTTTGTCATCGCGGCTACTCAATCCATGTATCATATATAATTTACTGAAAAATGAATAGAGCGATGGTAATATCAGTTGAATTGGCGCTGCTTTGGGATTTGCTTCAAAATATTGAACAATGCGGATACAACCCGAAAGGTCTTTATTGGCTAAGGCGTTTTGAAATTCAAAAACATTAAACTCTTTGCTTATTCCAATGAATTCTTCGATATCATCTTCGTTGATCGTTTTTCTTTTGCCAAGATTTACCAATATCTTTTCGATCTCATTTTCGATCCGGCTCAGGTCATTGCCGATATGATCTACCAACAACATCAGGGCTTTTCTTGAAATTTCAAAGCCATGATCATGAACGATCTCTTCCGTCCACTGAGGAAGCTGGTTTTCGTAAATTTTTTTGGTGGAAAGAAGAACACCACGATCTTTTAACAGTTTTGCAAATTTTGTTCGACCATCAATTTTCTTTTCTTTATATGAAACCACAAGGATGGTAGAGCTCAGGGGGTTTTCTATATACGACTCAAGTTTTTCTATATCCCGCATTTGCTGTGCTTCCTTTAATAATACGACCTGTCGTTCGGAAAACATGGGATAACGGCGGCATGCGTTAATTACGTCGGGCCAAGCCGCATCTTTGCCGTAAAAGACCGTGAGATTAAACCCTGTTTCGGTTTCATTGAGGATGTTGTGCTCAGCGTAATCAACAACCTTATCTATAAAATACTCTTCCTCGCCTTCCAACCAATAAAATGGCTTGAAAACTTTTTTTTTCCACTCTGCTATTATCTTTTCATGCGACATAAGGCGCTAAATTACAGGGAATCACGAACCCAAACACGAATATTTGTTGACATTGCTTTTTAAAACTTTTATGGTTTTTGGCATGGTTTTTCATTAATGAGGGGTGATACGAAATTGAGATCCTGTTAATAAATAATCCAACTTATTTTGAGCTAATCCAATTTATTTTGAAACTGTAAAATTCAAATAAAAATGACAAACACAAATTATCCATCTGCTACGCCTACGACAACACCGCAGAGAAGCAGTAATTCGAAAAACATCGTTATTGGCCTTCTTGCAGTGGCCCTGCTGGGTTCCTGGGCTTATTTTCTAATGAAAATAAACAGATCAGACAAAGAGATCCTTTCAAAAACCGAGGAAGGTGTTCATTACATGAGTCAGCGTGATTCATTGGAATCTCTTTACAAGTTCACACTTGATAAGTATGATTCAGTTACCGTTGCTAACAATGACCTGTCAGGTAAATTGACTGGCAAACAATCTGAGATCTCAAAATTAAAAGGCGAGATCAACAGCATTTTGAAAAAGAAGAATGCTACAGCATCTGAACTTGCAAGAGCAAAAACATTGATCGAAGAATTGAATTCACAGATCGAGACTCTTCAGGCTGAGAATACAAGGCTGACC
>DASYQG010000356.1:0-3828 GCA_036005825.1 Chitinophagaceae bacterium
AAAAACATTGTACTATGCAGGAAATGTTTTGTTTAAAACGTTGGATGGAGGTAATAGCTGGCAAATAATAAGCCCTGATCTTACAAGAGAAACTTATGATGTTCCATCAAGTGTTGGCATTTATACAACCAATGATATGAAGACAATGCCACGTCGCGGTGTTATTTATACTGTGGCTCCATCTTACAAAGACATCAATACGATATGGTGCGGAACCGATGATGGATTGATACATGTAACAAGAGATGGTGGTAAGACATGGAAGAATGTAACGCCACCTGAAATTACAAGCTGGAGTAAAGTTTCATTGATGGATGCAAGTCATTTTGATGCAAACACTGCTTATGCCGCGGTGAATCGAATTCGTTGCGATGACATGCGGGCACATATTTATAAAACAAATGATGGCGGTAAAACATGGAAAGAAATTGTAAATGGTTTACCAAATGATCCTATTAATGTGGTAAGAGAAGACCCTATGCGTAAAGGATTATTATTTGCCGGTAGTGAAAGAGCTGTGTACGTTTCATTTGATGATGGCGCAAACTGGCAAAGCCTCAGATTAAATATGCCAGCCACTTCTATTCGTGACCTCGTAATCAAAGATGATGATCTTGTGATCGGCACACACGGAAGAAGTTTTTGGATATTAGATAATATTACTCCCCTTCGACAATTAAATAATCAAGTTGCAAACTCTTCATCGATCCTTTACAAACCACAAAATACTTATCGTGTTCGTTGGAATATGTATACTGACACCCCCGTACCACAGGAAGAAGCGGCAGGCGATAATCCTCCGGATGGTGTGATTATCGATTATTATTTGCCCGAAAAAGCAAAAAAAATTGAGCTAAAAATTGGAAAACTAAATAGTTCAGATCTTGATCTGAAAGCTGGGAGGATCCACTATACTATCATCAGAAAGTATTCCAATGAAGATACTTTATATACGATCGGCAATGTGAATATTCCCCACTATTGGATCCGTGAGCAAAAAATACTTTCTGCCGAACCAGGTCATCATCGTTTCACATGGGACATGAAATATGCACCACTAAATATCCCTCCCTCCTATCCAATTTCGGCCACATATATGAACACTGAACGAGATCAAACAGCACCGTGGATAATGCCAGGGACATATATAGTGGAATTGGTAATAGATGGTAAAGCTGAACGAGAAATATTTACTATAAAAATGGACCCGAGAGTTAAAACATCTACTGCCAATCTTCAACAACAACATGATCTTTCTTTACATTGTTATAATGGAAGAAAAGAATGCATGAAAATTTTAGAAGAAATCCGCTCCTATCGCTCTTCACTAAAGAATCAAATACCAAACTCAGATGAATTAGGTAAAAAGGATAAAGAGGCAGCGGCTTTGGAATCTACACCGCAGGGAAGCCCGGCAGAAAGTTTTACAAAGATCAATGGAGAATTTGCAAGCATATTCAATATTCTCCAGGACAGTGATATGCCACCGACTACTCAAACTATAGCAGCTTTCAAAGAAGCAGACGTCGCTTTTAAAGAATTAAAAAAGAAATGGGATGACCTAAAGAAATAAACTATGCAAAAAAAATCAGCAAAGATCTTTGCTTTATTCGCTGCATCGATAGCATGGTTTGGAGTATTGTCTCAATTTTATCTTATCATACTTAATCGGGTTGTTTCTATTCCGGAAACGATCATCCGTTTCTTTGCATATTTCACGATCAATACCAATATTCTCGTTGCCTTATGTTTTACTTTTATTGGCCTTGGAAGCAAGACCCGCACAGGGAGATTTTTTTCCAGGCCGTCTACAGTCACTGCTATTACCGTTTATATTATTATAGTTGGAATTGTTTACAATACCATTTTGCGGTCGCTTTGGCAACCACAAGGTTTGCAAATGATCGTTGATGAAATACTGCACAGCGTTACTCCTGTACTTTTCATTTTATTTTGGGTGATCTTTACACCCACAGAAGAGCTGAAATGGAGGCATGCGTTTTCCTGGATACTCTACCCGTTAGTATACATTTTTTATGCACTTATAGTTGGAGCCGTTACAAAGTTTTACCCTTATCTTTTTGTAGATGTGAACAGGCACGGTTACACAAAAGCTCTATCCAATACCGGGTTGGTTCTGTTTGCTATTTTTCTGCTTTCTATCATATTGATCGCAACAGGAAAGGTTGTAAAAAATGCACCACCTAAACCCGGGAATGATTAATCGGTGCGTTAAACAATTTCTCCATTTATCATCACTTTATTAATATGATTCGAACCGAAAGAATAAGGCAAATAAGCTAATGAAGGAATTGGCTTTGTGAAAATGAGGTTTGCCTTTTTACCAAGAGTGATGCTTCCAACCTCATTTTGCAATTCCATTGCAAATGCACCATTGAGTGTAGCTGCATTGATAGCTTCTTCTGGTAACATCTTCATTCCGATACAACTCATTGCTACAACTAAATTCATATTCCCCGAAGGTGATGAACCGGGATTGTAATCAGAAGCCAGGGCAATAGCACAACCTGTGTCTATCATTTGTCTTGCAGGCTGGAATGGCATTCGGAGAAAAAATGCAGCTGTTGGAAGCAATGTTCCTATTGTATTTGAGTTTGCAAGAATATTAATTGTTGATTCATCCATTGTTTCCAAATGATCAACTGAAACTGCACCGACCTTAACTCCTGTTTCTACTCCACCAGATAAATTCAATTGATTTGCATGGATCTTTGGTTTAAAACCATGACTCATGCCTGCTTTACAGATCATTTCTGTTTCTTCCGGCGAAAAAAATCCTTTTTCACAAAACACATCTATATAATCAGCCAGCTTCTCTTTTGCTATTACAGGAAGCATTTCATTTATAATAAGGTCAATATAGCCCTGGTGGTTTTCTTTATATCCTAAAGGATATGTATGTGCACCCAGAAAAGTTGATCTAATTGGTATCGGAGACCTTTCCTTTAACCTTTTAATAATCCTCAACATTTTTAATTCGCCACCGACAGATAATCCGTAGCCACTTTTGATTTCGATTGCACCCGTTCCAAGTTTTATTACTTCATTCAACCTTTTCCATGCAAGATCAAACAGTTCATCTTCTTTCATTTCATTCAGCTTCTTAGCTGAATTTAAAATACCTCCACCTTTAGCGGCAATCTCCCCATAACTCATTCCTCTTATTTTATCCACAAATTCCTCTTCCCGACTTGCGGCAAACACCAAATGTGTATGTGAATCACACCAGCATGGCAAAATGAATTGACCGGCCGCATCAATAGTTTGTTTGAAGTTTGAAATTTGAAGTTTGAGGTTTGTCTTGCTACCATATTCTGCTATCAACCCATTCTCAATCACTAAATACGCATCTTCAATAGAAGGAAGTACTGACAATTCTTTGCCTCTCAGAAGTTTTGATTCTTCTCTTACATTTACCAACTGTTTGATATTAGTAATAATCGTTGCCATTATTTATAATTCATTCCAAACTTGTTTTGCAAATTGTTCCAATGATGGATCTCTTGCTCCCATCAGCAATAGTACACAATTATCAGTGAGATGAGAACGGATAGAAGTAACGAGATCATTCCTGTTCTCAACAAAAAAAGCATTAGCACCTTTTGCTTTCAGGTCATTTACCAGGTCGTTTGAAGAAATGTCTTTTGTTGTAGTGCCACCCGCATAGAAGATCTCACTCATCCATATTTCATCTGTTGGTCTCAATGCTTTTGCTATTTCATCAACAAAATCATTCCGTAAAAATTTTGTTGGCGCATAGCCGTGCGGCTGAAACCATGCAATGACTTTCTTCGCCACAGGCTGACA
>DASYQG010000357.1:0-6894 GCA_036005825.1 Chitinophagaceae bacterium
ATTGCCAGCGAATTGGGGAATATGCGGGTAAGTGAACAAATAGATGCGTTGGAAATTATGGGCATCAATTCAAAAACTTACCTGGTGCTTCCGAAAATTGTTGCTGCCCTGGTCGTAATACCAATGCTTGTTATAATTGCGGGTGTACTTGGTATTTGGGGTGGAAGATTAGCGGGCACTATGACTGGTATTGTTCCTCCCGCTACATTCGACCAGGGACTGCTAGAAGCATTTGCTCCTTACAATGTAATATTTGCTTTATACAAAGCGTACACATTTGCATTTATTATTTCAAGCATTTCGGCCTACTTTGGCTATTACGTAAAAGGAGGCGCCTTAGAAATAGGAAGAGCAAGTACAAAAGCAGTAGTTATAAGTTGTATCATGATTTTGTTTGCTGATTATATTCTCGCAGCATTATTATTATAACAATGATCGAAGTAAGAAACATAAAGAAAAGTTTTGGTGATAAAGTTGTCATCGAAGATGTAAGCGCTGTAATGAAAGCAGGTCAGTGTAACCTTATTATTGGCACCAGCGGAAGCGGGAAAACAGTTTTGATGAAATGCATGGTAGGATTGTTTGAACCGGATGAAGGGGAGGTCTTATATAGTGGTGAGAGCTTTACTAATATGAGCCGTAATGAAAAGACAGAGATCCGTAAACAGATCGGCATGCTTTTCCAGGGTTCAGCATTGTTTGACAGCTTAACTGTACAGGAAAATGTGATGTTTCCTCTAAATATGTTTACTACGTGGCCCACCAAAAAAAAAGTAGAAAGAGTAAACGAAGTGCTGGATCGTGTGAATTTAAAAGACACCAATAAAAAATTTCCTGCTGAACTTAGTGGCGGTATGAAAAAAAGAGTGGGTATTGCAAGAGCTATTGTTTTAAATCCAAAATATCTTTTTTGTGACGAGCCCAATTCAGGACTTGATCCGCAAACTTCTTTGGTCATTGACAGGCTGATCAAAGAGATCACGCTGGAATATAATATTACCACCGTCGTAAACACTCATGATATGAACAGTGTGATGGAAGTTGGGAGTTATGTTTTATACATGTACCAGGGCAAAAAAGAATGGGAAGGAACAAACAAACAGATCATCTTTAGTAAGAACCAGCGTCTCAATGAATTTATTTTTGCCTCTGAGTTTTTAAAAGATGCAAAAGAAATGCGGATGCTGGAAGAAACCGGTAGAATGCCCAATGACAGGAATATTGATGATATGATAAAGTAATGCGGTCAATTTGCTGATGTGCAAATATGCCAATATGCTAATTAAAAAAACTACTACACTTGTCCTGCTACTAACTTTTATATCATCGCTATCTGCACATGAGTTTTGGTTAAATCCTGATAAATTTATTTATAAGAGAATTGAAAAGGTAAATATTCGTTTTTTGGTGGGTGAAAACTTTGATGGTGAGAATTGGAAAGGGAATAATGAAAGGATAAAGTCTCTGAAAATATATTATGGCGGTGTAAGTGATGACCTGACCCCTGTTGTAACTGAAGCAGACGGCGATTCGATCGAATATTTTATGATCGATGAAGGCACAAATCTAATTGCATTCAACAGCAATAATTCTTTTATAAATTTAGAACCTGGAAAATTCAATGAATATTTGGAGGAAGATGGATTATTAAATGCGCTTGAGTACCGAAAAAAAAACAATGAGATGGGATGCAATGGCCGTGAATTTTACCAGCGGTGTGCAAAAACATTATTGCAGGTTGGGGAGGTAAAAGATCAAACTTTTGGGATTACCACTTCAATGCCTATTGATATTATTCCTTCTTCTAATCCTTATCAACTTAAAAATAAAGAGCTGCTGAGAGTAAAAATTTATTACAAAGGCTCACCTCTTCCCAATACACTCATAAAGACCTGGCATAGGGTAAAAAATAAAACGGAAAAGAAAGAGTTGAAAACTGATAGCAAGGGAGAAATTGTTTTTCCAGTTCGCACAAGTGGTAAATGGATGATAAGCACTGTAAAAATGGAAAGACTTTTCGATAATCCTGTCTGTGATTGGCAAAGCTATTGGGGCTCACTAACCTGGGGCTACGAATAATCCTTAATTTTTACGATCGCTTTTCTATCTTGCAACCACTTTTATGAAGCCACTGCTTTTCATCCTTTTTTCATCACTGGGATTTTCTTTGCTTGCACAGAATGAATTTTCAAATGACGGAAATTATATTCTGCATATAAAGAAAACTACCGGCAAAATTATTATTGACGGAAAACTTGATGAAGCTGACTGGCAAACAGCGATGCCCCTCACCCACTTCAAACAAAATTATCCTTCCGATACTTCGGAAGCGGAAATGCAAACAATTGCACGAGTAACTTTCGACGATCAATTTGTTTATGTAAGCGGAGTTTGCTATCAGCCACATAAATACACGGTTCAAAGTTTACGCAGAGATTATCCTAATTCAAGCTCCGATAATTTTTTTGTAACCCTTGATCCGTTTCGTGATAAACTGAATGGCTTTTATTTTGCTGTTACTCCCTATGGAATTCAAAAAGAGGCGTTAATCTTTACTGGTCCGGGTGGAGTTGACAATAATATTGATTGGGATAATAAATGGTATTGCAACGCTACAAGAGAAGAAGATAAGTTTATTATTGAAATGGCGATCCCATTTAAAACACTCCGGTATAAATTAAATACAAATGGAGCTAATGAATGGAATATAAATTTTGGTCGCACTAATTACAATTACAATGAAAAAAGTAGTTGGGCCCCGATCCCCAAAAATTTTCGGTTGATCGAACTGAATTTTAGTGGAAAACTGGTATGGGATGATGCGCCGCCATCACCGGGAAAAAATTTTTCAATTATCCCTTTTGCATTAGTTGGGCGCAGTAAAGATTTTGAAGCTGCTACCCCGGCTAACAATGATATTGAAGCCGGCTTTGATGCAAAAGTTGGTATCACTCCTTCTCTTAATCTTGATCTTACTGTCAATCCTGATTTTGCACAGGTGGAAGTGGATCAGCAAGTAACGAATCTCAGTCGTTTTGAATTATTTTTTCCGGAACGAAGGCAATTCTTTTTAGAGAACAGCGACCTGTTTGGAACATTTGGTTTTCCCAATGTAAATCCATTTTTCTCAAGAAGAATTGGTATAGGAAGTAATGTAAACACTGGTGAAAATGTAAGAGTGCCGATAATTGCAGGGGCAAGGCTTAGCGGCAGGATAAATAAAGACTGGCGAATTGGTTTACTAAACATTCAAACTGGCAAAAGCGTAAAATTTGATCTGCCAGCTACAAATTTTACAACCGTTGCTGTACAACGAAGAGTTGGTTTTCGAAATAGTCTTGGTTTTATTTTTGTGAATAAAAATGAATTTGAAAACAAAACACCAGAAACAAAATTTAACCGAATAGCCGGGATCGATTTTAACCTGGCAACAAAAGATGGAAAGACAGACGGAAAATTCTTTGTGCATAAAAGTTTTTCCCCGATGTCACTTGATGGTGAATATGCAATGGGAAGTTTTATTGAGCATAACTCGCCAAAACTTGTTTATGATATAAGTTTTGAGAATATCGGTATCAATTACAGGGCGGATGTTGGTTTTGTTCCAAGAAATGGATACTATCGAAGTGAAGGTTCGCAACAATTTGTTTTCTATCCAAAAAATAAAATCGGTCACCTGATAAATAATTGGCGCTTCGGCCCGGACTATGATATTTTTTATGGAAAGCTTGACAAACGGGTCACCGATTGGGATGCAGGTCTTTTTTTCAAAATAATTTTTCAAAATGCTGCAGAGATGCAGGGCGCCTTGCTTCGCTGGGATTATACTTATTTATCTGAGCCATTTGATCCGACAAATACCGGCGGTGTTGAACTACCAGCGGGCAGCAATTACACTTATTTTAGTAATCGCTTAAGTTATAAAAGCAACCCAAGAAAAGATTTCTTCTTTGCATTGAACACAGGTTTTGGCGAATATTTCAATGGACGTTTCGGACAATATAATACAATATGGAGTTATCGAATGAATACTTTTGGTATCATAAGCATTGATGCAAGCTATACCCGTATTAATTTGCCGACACCTTATAGCAAAGCAGATATCTGGTTGATCGGGCCGAGGGCAGAACTTTCATTTAGCAAGAGTGTTTTCTTTAATGCATTTCTGCAATACAATAACCAGGCAAATAATTTTAATATCAATGCCCGGTTTCAATGGCGCTTCAAACCTGTCAGTGATTTCTTTTTGGTTTATACTGATAATTATTTTGCTTCGGATGATCCGTTATCATCTGTTGGCGGAAAACCGGTAACTGCTTTTATGCCTAAGAACAGGGCTATTGTTGCCAAGTTTACTTACTGGTTCAATTTGTAAGCCGAGTAGGATTGTTATAGTACAAGAGTGCGACGCAACAGGAGCCAAATAGTGATAAGCTGTTGGGCTCATAAAAAATCTCCTCCCCATTCACAATTCACTATTCACCATTCACTATCTTCGCCCAACTTTTAAAATGATCTATGAGCATTCTCGTAAATAAAAATTCCAAAGTTTTAGTACAGGGTTTTACCGGCAGCGAAGGCACTTTTCATGCTACGCAAATGATCGAATATGGAACTAATGTAGTAGGTGGAGTTACTCCGGGTAAAGGCGGACAAAAGCATTTGGATAAACCTGTTTTTAATACAGTTGCAGATTGTGTAAAAACTACCGGCGCAGATGTAAGTATCATTTTTGTGCCGCCGGCTTTCGCTGCTGATGCTATTATGGAATCAGCAGAGGCAGGTGTTCGTCTCATTGTTTGCATTACTGAAGGAATTCCAGTGCAGGATATGGTAAAAGTGAAAAATTTTTTGAAGTCAACGAATGCAAGATTGGTAGGACCGAATTGCCCAGGTGTTATCACTGCGGATGAATGCAAGGTTGGTATCATGCCCGGTTTCGTTTTTAAGAAAGGAAGGATCGGTATCGTATCAAAATCTGGAACGCTGACATATGAAGCCGCTGACCAAGTGGCAAAAGCAGGTCTTGGTATTTCAACTGCGGTTGGTATTGGCGGCGATCCGATCATTGGAACGACCACTAAAGAAGCCGTTGAACTTTTTATGAATGATGCAGACACTGATGCGATCGTTATGATCGGTGAAATTGGTGGTGGGATGGAAGCTGAAGCTGCATATTGGATAAAGGAATCAGGAAATAAAAAACCGGTTGTTGGTTTTATTGCCGGGCAAACTGCACCTCCGGGTCGTCGTATGGGACACGCCGGTGCTATTGTTGGTGGCGCTGATGATACTGCTGCTGCTAAAATGAGAATTATGACTGAATGCGGAATTCATGTGGTGCAAAGTCCTGCGGATATTGGTAAGCGAATGAAAGAAATCATTAAATAAAACTGAAAGCCCCGTAAATACGGGGCTTTCAGTTATGAGATAAATTAATAACCACGGTTTCCACCATAGTCCCTGTCATTACGATCCCAACCTCTGTCATTATCATCCCACCCACGATCTCTTCTATCATACCTTCTTTCATCAATATTTACATAACCTGAATAATTAACAGTGATACGAAGATCATTATTTCTTACAAAGAAATTCTTTGCAGATACAAGGCGCATTCTGCCAAAAAATCCGCGGCCTCTTTCATACACTTTGATGTCATGCATACCTGGGCGCATTCTGTCAAGGCGGATCGTGTTGTCGTTACGATAAGTTCTGCCATCTACAACAATTTCAAAATTTCGATTTGATTTAATTGTTACTGATGGTGGCCTGTCGGCGGCCATGGTTGATAAAGTGAGCAGTAAACCTGCTGCGAATGTCAAAATTGTTTTCATTTTTTTAAATTTTAAGGTTAACGGCCAGAGTTTACCGGTATCGCTCAGACCAATTTCTATTCATAAACCGGTACATTCTTCAATCTTTTTTTTATTTAAGGTTTCAAATCACTTTTTTTGTTCTTAGCATCTTTATTCAGCCAATGATCTCCATCCCACCCTTTTCCTTGTTTACCAATGGTGATATACCCTGAAAAATTTACATCGATATCAAGATCCTTATTTTCCAACTCAAACTGTTTTGAGGAAACGAGCTTGTACTTGCTACCAAATAATCCTTTCTTCTTTTTCCATACATCGATATAATGTATCCCTTTCTTCATATCTGTTAAAGAGACCTTTTTCTCATTATTGAATTGCTTTCCGTCGATCACTATTTTGTATTCCCCGGTTGAAGTAACGTTTACTGACGGATGCTTTTCTCCAGCTAAAGCAACTAATGAGATCGAAAAAAATGTAATAAGGGTCAAGATCGTTTTCATAAAATTCGTTTTAGTTATTTGATTCAAATAGTATAACTGCTTTCAAACAGTTAATATATTTTATTACTTTTCTTCATATTCATGGATATACTCGTTTAACTTCTCTTTACTATTAAATGTAAAGGCATCGTTTACGACAAAATAATTTCCTTTATCAACTGTTTTGCCATAGGCATATTTAGCAATGTCCAACCTGTTATTCTCAAAAGTGAATAGTAACATCATTTCCTTTACCTGCTGACTGGTGAAATTATTCTGATCAATGACCTGCTTTGCTGTTACCAATCTTGTGTTTTCAAACCACTCTCTGCGCAGACTTTCTTTTGCCTGGGCGAAATCACTATTGCTCATCGCCCGGCTGTAATTATTATCATAACGGGGATCATCATTGTTGCGATCATCGCCGTAATCACGGTTATCTCTGTTATCCCGATCATTGTTACCATAATCCCTGTCGTCGCGATTGTCACCATTACTATTGGTATTATCCCACTCCTTGTCGCGATTATCCCTGTCATAATAATCATCGTCATTGTACCATTCATCGTTTGGATCGATCCTGCGTTCATCAATCA